>PWIZ01000380.1 GCA_003560175.1 Halomonas sp.
GCCCAGGTCGTTCATCATCGCACCCGAGCCCATGCGGAAGGCCAGGCCGCAGTAGGAGCCGTGGTGGCCGTAGTTGCGGGTGGCGAAGGCGCTGTCGGTGCCGGGACGGATCGGCACCCAGCGGTTGTGGTCGGCGGCATGGGAGGCGGAGGCGTTCAACGCCGGATCCACTACCACGTACTCCAGGGTGCCCTCGGCGCGGGCCTTGGCGATCAGCCGGCCCTGGCGCTTGAAGGGGTTGCCGGCCTGGCTCGGCGCGGTGCCGATATACATGATGAAGCGGGCGTTCTGGATGTCCGGCTTGACGTGGGCGTTGGCGCCCAGGTCGTTCATCATCGCACCCGAGCCCATGCGGAAGGCCAGGCCGCAGTAGGAGCCGTGGTGGCCGTAGTTGCGGGTGGCGAAGGCGTTGAGGGTGAAGCGCTTGAGCAGCTCTGAGCGGCCGTAGTCGGTGGCCTCCATCACCATGAGCTGGTTGGCCTTGGGGCCGAACTCCGGGTTCTCCGGATCGATCAGGGTGTCGTGGTCGTGGATGGCGCGCAGCCCGTCCACCTGGCCCTCGCCGAACAGATCGCCGCCCTCGCAGACCTCCTCGATCAGCTGCTCGAAGGAGATCTTCTGCCAGCGGCGCTCGCCGCGCCCGCCCACCCGCTTGAGGCAGTGGTCGACGCGGAAGGGGCTCTCCAGCTGGCTCATCATGGCGTTGCCGCGGGCGCAGGCGGTGGAGCGGTTGACCTGGCCCTGGCCGCCGAAGGCGCTGACGTGGCGCAGCGCCTCGACCACCGGGGTGCGCATGGGAAGATGGTCGTCGGCGGAGAGCGGGTGGTAGGGGTTGCCGGAGACGCGCAGCACCCGGTCGCTGTCGTTTTCGATGCGCACCCGCACGCCGCACTGGGTGGTGCAGCCGTAGCAGATGGTGAAAGCGGTGCGCTGGTCCGGGTTGAGGGTCAGCTCGCCGGTGTCCAGGTCGACCCGGTACTCCGGGGCCAGGGAGTTGCCGTGGATGCGATCCTTCGGCTTCTCGCCGGCGCTGCCGGTGACGCCCTTGGCCATCTTGGCCAGGGGGTCGGCGTAGCCGGCGACGAAGGTGGCGGCACCGCCGGCGGCGACGGCGCCCTTCATGAAGCGGCGGCGTGAGGTATCGAGAGGGGACTTAGCCATGGCTGGGGGCTCCTTCAGTGGTTTCCGCAGCGCTCTGGGCGTCGGGCTCTGCAGGGGCATCAGGGGTTGCAGAAGAAAGGTCGGCGGCGCTGCCACCCTGGCGCGCCTGGCGCCACGGGATAAGCAGATCGATCACCAGTACCGCGGCGAGCCACAGGCCGAAGGTGCCGACGATGCCGAGCAGGCCGGAAGAACCGGCGGGAATGCCGTAGTGGTGGAAGCCGGCGCTGTTGCGGGCCACGTGCTGCACGTCCATCAGCACCACCCAGCGGAACATCCAACCCATGTGAATGGCCACCAGGCCCAGCACCCAGGCCCAGGCGAAGAGCGCCGGGCGGCGGGCGGCGGGGCGAGTCAGCAGATAGAGCACGGCGCCGAACAGGGCCACCCCGGTCAGGCCGCCCCAGAGGGCGGTGCTGCGCCAGGAGGGACTCTCGCGCACCGAATCGAGCGCGGCGGCCACCGAGCCGACGTTGGCATTGATGCCGTCGAGGAACCAGCTGCCGGCGACGAGGCCTGCCACCACGCAGGCACCTAACAGCACCTTGAGCATCTGGCCGTTGGTGGCCATGTCCCGCATGCCGCTGACGCGGTTGAGCACCAGGAGCAGGCCGGCGGCGGTGATGAAGCCGGTGGCGACCAGCATCGGCGGTAGCCAGACGGTGTTCCACAGCGGGCGCGCCTTGACGACGGCAAGCTCCGCCCCGGTGTAGAGCATGATGCCGGTGGAGAGGAGCAGGGTTCCCAGGCCCACCAGCACCAGCAGGGCGCGGGGGGTGGGAGAGCTACCCAGCGACAGCAGGCGGGCGACCAGGCCCGCGAGGCCGGGTGCCTGGCGGTTGGCCTGCAGCGCGGGGCGCCAGGCCAGCCAGCTGAGCACGAGCACGCCCACCACGTAGAGCGGCAGCAGCAGGCTGCCGATGGACATCCAGGAGCTCGAGGTGGAGAAGGCGTAGAAATGCCAGAAGCGCAGCGGCTGGTGAAGGTCGGCGAGCAACGCCACCGGGGCCACCAGGGTCGTGGTCAGGCAGGCCAGCAGGGCCAGCCGGGCGGTGGGCAGCCACTTCTCCTTGCCGAACACCAGCGCCGGGGCGGCCAGCCACAGGGTGGCGTAGGAGAGCGCGATCAGGAAGAAGTACTGCACCGCCCAGGGATACCAGGCGATGGCATAGCGCGGGGCGAGCAGCTCAATGGCCATGGAATTCATAACCCATCTCCTTGCCTTGGGGATCGAGGACTTCCAGGGCCACCGGCTCGGCGAGCGGACGCGTGGTGAAGCGCTCGTCCATGCCGAGATAGAAGACCTGGGGCAGGGTGTTCTTTTCGGGCTGCAGCACCATGAGCTCGTCGCTATGCTCGGCGATCAGACGGCTGATCTGGCTTTCCGGGTCGCGCATGTCGCCGATGATCCGCGCGCCGCCCACGCAGCTCTCCACGCAGGCCGGCAGCAGGCCGGCTTCCAGACGATGGGCGCAGAAGGTGCACTTGTCGGCGGTCTGGGTCTTGTCGTTGATGAAGCGGGCGTCGTAGGGGCAGGCGTTGACGCAGTAGGCGCAGCCCACGCAGCGGTCGCTGTCCACCACCACGATGCCGTCCTGCTGCTGGTAGGTCGCCTGTACCGGGCAGACCGGGACGCAGGGCGGGTTCTCGCAGTGGTTGCACAGGCGGGGCAGCATGAAGGTGGCCAGCTCGCCGCTCTCCTGGTGCTCCACCTCGTACTGGGAAACGGTGGTGCGGAACTTGCCCATCGGGGCGTCGTTTTCGATATGGCAGGACACGGTGCAGGCCTGGCAGCCGATACACTGGCGCAGGTCGATGAGCATGCCGTAGCGCTTGGTGGGGTCGCCTTCTCGGCGCGGCGGCTGGCTGTTGATGCCGGCGCTGGCAACGCTTGAAAGCGGCATCAGGGCGGCACCCGCGCTGAGGCGGGCCAGCTGGCCGAGAAGGGAGCGGCGAATATGATCCATGGCGCCTCCGGTGGCTGGGTGTCGCGGGGGATTGCCCTGCGGCGACAAGAAAAGGGTGATGCCGTACAGC
>PWIZ01000329.1 GCA_003560175.1 Halomonas sp.
ATCGGCGAACTCGAGTACGAGGCGCTTCTGGCCGAGGGCGACCCCGCCTACCCCTACCGGCTGCCCGAGGACGAGTGGCAGGCGATATCGCTCAACTACACCTCCGGCACCACCGGCAAGCCCAAGGGGGTGGTCTACCATCACCGCGGCGCCTATCTCAACGCCGTCAGCAACATCTTGGTGTGGGCGATGCCCCACCACCCGATCTACCTCTGGACCCTGCCGATGTTCCACTGCAACGGCTGGTGCTTCCCCTGGACCATCGCCGCCACCGCCGGCACCAATGTCTGCCTGCGCAAGGTGGAGGCCAAGAAGGTCATGGACCTGATCGCCGACGAGGGGGTCAGCCACTTCAGCGGCGCGCCCATTGTGCTCAATGGTCTGGTCAACCTGCCCGACGAGGAGAAGCGCGACTTCGATCATCCGGTGAAGGTCACCACCGCCGGGGCCGCGCCGCCTGCCTCGGTGATCGCCGGGGTGGAGACGCTGGGCATCGACGTGACCCACGTCTATGGTCTCACCGAGGTCTATGGCCCCGTGACCTCCTGCGCCTGGCGCGAGGCCTGGAACGAACTGCCGGTCGAGGAGCGGGCCAAGCTCAAGTCCCGCCAGGGCGTGCGCTATCCCATGCTGGAAGCGCTCTGCGTGGCCGACCCCAACACCCTGGAGCCGGCGCCCAAGGATGGCCAGACCATCGGCGAGATCCTGATGCGCGGCAACAACATGATGAAGGGCTACCTGAAGAACGAGGCGGCCACCGAGCAGGCCATGGAGGGCGGCTGGTACCATACCGGTGATCTGGCCGTGTGGCATCCGGATGGTTATATCGAGATCAAGGACCGCTCCAAGGACATCATCATCTCCGGAGGTGAGAACATCTCCACCATCGAGGTGGAGGACGCCATCTACTCGCACCCCGCGGTGGAAGAGGCCGCGGTGGTGGCCAAGCCCGATGAGAAGTGGGGCGAGACCCCCTGCGCCTTCGTCAAGCTCAAGGTGGGCTACGGCGAGATCACCGAGGCCGATATCATCGCCCACTGCCGCGGACGCCTAGCGGGATTTAAGGCGCCGAAGACGGTGATCTTCACCGATCTGCCCAAGACCTCCACGGGCAAGATCCAGAAATTCGTGCTGCGTGAAGAAGCGCGCAACCAGTAATGCTGTCGGCGCCGGGGAGGCCTTTTGGTCAGACCCCGGCGGCGGTCAACACCGTCTGAACAGTGCACGGTGATAGGTCTGGTGGTTTGGCCGGGGCCTGACCCCAAAGGGGCGGGCCAGTGCGGTATCACCCTACAAGATAAGATCAAGGAGAGTGCAATGAGCCAACAACCGATCGGCGTAGTAGGCGCGGGCACCATGGGGCAGGGCATCGCTCAGGTGCTGGTGCAGAGCGGCTTCGATGTCCAGCTCTACGACGTCGCCGACGAGCAGCTCGAGCGGGCCCGTGGTGGTATCGACAAGGGACTGAGCAAGCTGGTGGCCAAGGAGAAGCTCGGTGACGCCGACAAGGACGCCGCTCTGGCGCGTCTGTCCACCTCCACCGCCCTGGATGCCCTGCGCGACTGCGAGGTGATCATCGAAGCCGCCCCGGAGCAGCCGGCGCTCAAGGAGAAGCTGTTCCGCGACCTGAGCCGGTTGAGCCACGATGCGATCCTCGCTTCCAACACCTCGTCGCTGTCGCTGACCCGGCTCGCCGCGGTGTGCGAGAAGCCCGAGCGGGTAGTGGGCATGCACTTCTTCAACCCGGTGCCGGTGCTCAAGCTGGTCGAGGTGATCCGCGCCGAGCAGACCTCTGATGCCACCGTGGCCCGCATCGAGACGTTGACCCAGGCGCTGGGCAAAACCGCCGTGGCCATCGCCGACTCTCCGGGGTTTGCGGTCAACCGCCTGCTGGTCCCGATGATCAACGAGGCGGCCTTCCTGCTGCAGGAGGGCGTGGCCAGCGCCGAGGACATCGACGAGTCGATGAAGCTGGGCGCGGCCCACCCCCTGGGGCCGCTGGCCCTGGCCGACCTGATCGGCCTGGACGTCTGTCTCTCCATCATGGAGGTGCTGCAGGAGGGCTTCGGCGACCCGAAGTACCGTCCATGCCCGCTGCTCCGGCGCATGGTCGCCGCCGGCTATCTGGGGCGCAAGAGCGGCCGCGGCTTCCACGTCTACGAGTAGCACGTCGACAACGTCGAGCCACAGCGTCAGGCTCATGTGGCGAGGTAATGTGGCGAGGCGATGCCGCGATACGAGCCGGGGGCGAAGTGTCACCCGGCTTGTTTTTGCCTTTTTATAGACGGATGGTCTATATTGCGTGGCATGAATCATTCAGCCGCCAAGCCACGCCGTGGCCGCCCCCCCAAATCGCCGCGTGCCGATCAGGATACGCGTGCCGAGCTGATTCGCAGCGGCACCGAGGTGCTGACCGAGCAGGGGTTCGCGGCATCGGGGATCGACAGCATTCTCAAGCGCGTCGGTGTCCCCAAGGGCTCCTTCTACTACTATTTTTCCAGCAAGGAAGTCTTTGGTCGGGCCATCATGGAGCATTACGGGGCCTATTTCGCCAACAAGCTGGATCGTCATCTGTTGAATGCGCGGCTTTCGCCGCTGCATCGAATTGACGCCTTCGTTGCCGATGCCAAGGAAGGGATGGCGCGTCACGACTTCCGCCGGGGATGCCTGGTGGGCAACCTGGGCCAGGAGGTCGTCGGCCTGCCGGAAGGGTATCGGCAGTGGCTGAGAGACACCCTGGATGATTGGCAGCAGCGCTTGGCGCGTTGCCTGGAAGAGGCGCAAGCGGCGGGGGAGCTTTCCCGGGATGCCGATTGTGGTCGGCTTGCCGAAGCCTTCTGGATCGGCTGGGAAGGGGCCGTCATGCGTGCCAGACTGGAGCGCAGTGTCCATCCCATGGAGGTCTTTATCCGCTGCTACCTGGACGGGCTGCCTCGGTGAACCCTTTTGCATGTCATTAATTAGACGATCGGTCTATAAAGGAGAAGCGCGATGTTCAAGGCAATCTTGATCGAGAAACAGGATGACGCTCAGCGGGTCGGCATCCAGACCCTGGACGATGCGCAGCTGCCGGAAGGTGACGTCACCGTGAAGGTCGACTGCAGCACCCTCAACTACAAGGATGCCCTGGCCATTACCGGCAAGGGCCCCGTGGTCAGGAAGTTTCCCATGGTGCCGGGGATCGACCTGG
>PWIZ01000364.1 GCA_003560175.1 Halomonas sp.
CCATCGACCTGGGCCGTCGCCACTGGCCTGGCGGCGGCCCAGGCCGTAAGCTCAGGGAAATGGTGAAAACGGACTTCGACCATGTCGATGATGCCCACTGCCCGCGGCCCCCGCCGCGGGGCTACTCGGCGCCGCCAGCCGCGGCGTGGCCCAGGCCTGCCCGGCGGGGCCGGATTTGATCGCTGGCTCGACCGTCTGGTGGATATCGCCGTGATCGTGGCGCTCCTGGTGGGCGGCATGGCCCTGCTCATGACCCTGCTGGCACGCTGAGCCTCTCCCTGCAAGGAACCCCCGATGAGTACCCTGACCAGCGCCGCCCCGCCGCGGACCCGCGCCTCGCGCAAGGAGATCCTCGGCTGGGCGATGTTCGACTTTGCCAACCAGGCCTACACCCTGCTGATCATCACCGTGGTGTTCGGCGAGCTCTTCACCACGGTGATCGTCGGCGATCGCGGCGACGGCTACCGGCTGGCCAACTTCCTGTGGAGCCTGGCGCTGGCCACGAGCTATCTGCTGGTGGTGGTCACCGGCCCCCTGTGCGGGGCGGTGATGGACTACCAGGCCTCTAAGAAGCGCTTCCTGTTCGCCAGCTACCTGGCTACCGTGGCGACCACAGCCATGCTCTACTTCGTGGCACCGGGCTATGTGGTGCTGGGGCTGCTGCTGATCGTGGTCTCCAACTACGCCTACTCCATGGGGGAGTCCTTCATCGCCGCCTTCCTGCCCGATCTGGGGCCGCCGGAGGATCTCGGCAAGATCTCCGGCTTCGGCTGGGCCCTGGGCTACGTGGGCGGGCTCTTCGCCGCTGGCTTCACCCTGGTGGCGCTGGGCGAGGCCACCGCCGAGAACTTCGAGCGCATCCGCTGGGTGGGGCCCTTCGCGGCGGCTTTCTTCCTGGTCACCGCCATTCCCACCTTTCTGTGGGTGAAGGAGCGCGGCACTCCCCAGCCGCCGGGCAAGCCCTACCGCCAGATCGCCTGGGAGCGGATCTCCACCACCCTGCATGAGCTGCGGCGTTTCCGGGACCTCGGCACCTTCCTGGTGTCGCTGCTCTTCTCCATGGCCGGGGTCTACATCATCATCGCCTTCGCCTTCATCTACGGCGCCCAGGTGATCGGCTGGGACGAGTCGATTCGCAACCTGATGTTCATCATCGTGCAGATCACCGCAGCGGCAGGGGCACTCGGCTTCGGCTTCATCCAGGACCGCATCGGCACCAAGGTCACCTATCTCTTCACCCTCTGCCTCTGGGTGGTGGCGATCGTCGCCATCTGGGCGACGCCGGAGGTCACCGCCTTTCTGAATGCCCGTCTGGGACTGGGCTGGGAGGCACAGCATCTCTTCCTGTTCGTCGGCTGCCTGGCGGGGCTCTCGCTGGGTTCCAGCCAGTCGGCGAGCCGCGCCCTGGTGGGGCTCTTCTCGCCTACCAGCAAGGCCGCCGAGTTCTTCGGTTTCTGGGGACTGGCCAACAAGCTGGCCGGGGTGTTGGGCATCATCATGCTGGGCCTGCTGCAGTCGGTGGTGGGGCTGCAGGCCTCGATCCTGCTCTGCGCCGCGCTCTTTGTCACCGCGATTCTGATCTGCCTGGGCGTCGACCAGGCCCGCGGCCAGCGGGCAGCGGCGGAGTGGGAGGCGCGCAATGGCCGCTGAGTCGGCCGCTGCGCGCCGGTTCGGGGCTCGGGGGGTCACCGAGCCAGGAACTCCCGCAGTACCTCGCCGGCCTGGTCGATGGCCACCACGCCATCCAGGTGGCCGCGGGTGCCCTCAAGGGGGATCAGCTCCACCGGGGTGCCGTCGGCGGCGATCAGCTCGGCGGTGCGGCGAACGCTCTGCGGCGCAAAGACCAGATCATTCTCGCTGTAGAGCATCAGGGTCGGCGCCTCGATGGCGGCCAGGCCCGCCTCCAGGCTCTCGCCATGGCCGGCCATGAAGGCCTGGTTGGCGCGCACCAGATAGAGCAGGTGGTTGGCGTCCGCGACTTCGGCGCGGGCTGCCGCGATGTCGTCCAGGGTCTGCTCGATGGCGTAGCGGGCGCCGAGGTCCCGGGCGGGGTCCGCCTCCTCGTCGGCCCAGCTGCGGTCGAAGGTCTCGTTGGCCCACTGCCAGTGGTTGGCGTTGAGGGTCACCAGCTTGAGCGCCTCGCGCAGGCCGTCCAGGGGCGGTTCGCCGTCGTAGTAGTCCCCGCCGTTCCAGTTGGCATCCACGCGGATCGGCGCGGCCCAGGCGGAGAGGGTGGCCAGCAGCCAGGGGTCGGCTTCGCCGGCGCCGATCACCGGAATCAGCCGCTCGACCCGCTCCGGGTAGGTGCTGGCCCACTCATAGGCCTGCAGCGCCCCCATGGAGGCGCCCATCACGGCGTGCAGCCGCTCGATGCCCTGGCTCTCCAGCAGGGCCTGCTGCACGTCGACGAAATCGCCGATGGTCACCACCGGGAAGTCCAGGCCCCAGGGCTCTCCGGTCTCGGGACGTATTGACGCGGGGCCGGTGGTCGTCACGTTAGGGTCATGGGCATTGAGGTTGACCAGGGTGTCCGAGGCAATGATGTAATATTCGTTGGTATCCAGCGGCTTGCCTGGCCCGATGATGCTGTCCCAGTAGCCGGCGGGTCCGTCCTCCTCGTAGCGTCCGGCGGCCTGGCTGGTACCCGAAAAGAAGTGGGTGATCAGGATGGCGTTGTCCCGGGCCTCGTTGAGGGTGCCGTAGGCCTCCCAGCCCACCGCCAGCGGGGCAATAGTCTCGCCGCCGCGGGTGGTGTACTGGTTCATCTCGAAGACCTGTTTCTCCACCAGGCCGTCCCAGGCGTGGGCGGCACCGGCCAGCAGCAGCGCAGCGCCGAGACAAACGCCGGCGGCGAGGGAATGATGGGGCCTTACGGCAGTCGAAAGTGAAGTGAAGTCCTGCATGGGGCGTTATCCTTGTGGAAAATCTCGTGAGCGAGCGCACGGCTTCCAGTACAGGCAGGGGGAGGTCGTGTGTCAATGCACAGACCACACTGCTCACCAACGGCCCGGGAGACGTGTCATGAGCGATGACAACAGAGCGGTCCGGCGTACCGGGCTCGGCATGATGCTGCTGTTCTGGATGCTGTTCATCGGTACCGGGACCTGGTGGTTCCATGGTTACCTGGAGGGCCAGCGAAATCCAAATGCCCACCTGGTCAATGCCGTGAGCGGCGATGGCGCGCCGGTC
>PWIZ01000113.1 GCA_003560175.1 Halomonas sp.
CTCACGGTGAAAACTCCTCGATCGGTTCGCGGCCCAGCAGGAAGTCGGCCGGGTTCTCTTCCAGGCGGCGGGTGATCCGCCCCAGGTTGTCCAGGGTGTTGCGCAGTTCGCGGATGGTCGGGCCCAGTTCGCCCAGGCCCTGCATGCCGCGGCCCAGGGCCTCCTCGTTGTTGCCGAGCAGCGTTTCCAGGCGGCGGGTCATGCCCTGCAGGCTGCCCATGGCCTGGCCGGCGCTCTCCAGGGCCTGGCGCCCCTCGGCGTCGACCAGGGTCTCGGCGCTCTGGCTGAGGCTGGCCAGCGCCCGGAGCAGGTCGCTGGCCTCGTCTCCCAGGCGGTCGGCGATGTCGACCACCGCCCCCAGTTCACCGCTGCGTGCGGCCAGCTGCCCGCTGAGCTGTTCCAGATTGACCAGGATCTGCTCGACCCGGGCGGTGTTGTCCTCAGCGAGCAGGCGGTTGGCGTTGATCAGCAGCTGGTTGAGGCCGGTGACCAGGGTCTCGCCATCGGCCAGCAGCGAGCTCAGCGGCGAGGGCTCGGCCTGGATCAGCGGGGGATTCTCGTAGCTGCCCTGCAGGCGCGGCCGCTCCGGGCTGCCCCCCTGGAGCTGGATGTTCATGCTGCCGGTGATGTTGGCCAGCGCCAGGCCGGCGCTGGTGTCCTCGCGGATGGGGATCTCGGCGTCGATGCGGATCAGGGCGCGGACCAGGCGCGGATCTTCAGGGTCGAGGCGCAGGTCGGCGACATCGCCGACCCGGATGCCGCTGAACAGCACGGCATTGCCGGTATCCAGGCCGCCCACCGGGCGGTCGAAGCCGACCTCGTAGTAGGTCATCTCGCGATCCGTGGCGGCCTTGCCGAGCCACAGGGCGAAGCCCAGGGCGGCGAAGACCGCGACGACGGTGAACAGGCCGATCACCAGGTGGTGGGCGCGGGTTTCCATCAGGTGTTCTCCCCGGAGGTTGTCGGCGTGTGAGACTCGGCCGCCTGGGCGGCCGCGCGGCCCCGCGGGCCGTGGAAGTAGTCGCGAATCCAGGCGTCGTCGCTGGCCTCGACCACCGCCAGCCGGTCGGCGACCAGCACGCGACGCTGGGAGAGCACGGCGACGCGGTCGCAGGCGGTGTAGAGGGTGTCGAGGTCGTGGGTGACCAGGAAGACGCTCAGCCCCAGGGCGTCGCGCAGGGTCATGATCAGCTGGTCGAATTCCGCCGCGCCGATGGGGTCCAGGCCGGCGGTGGGCTCATCCAGGAAGAGCACCTCCGGGTCCAGCGCCAGGGCCCGGGCCAGCGCTGCCCGCTTGATCATCCCTCCGGAGAGCGCCGCGGGCATCATCAGGGCGGCATTGGGGGGCAGCCCGGTCAGGGCCAGCTTCATGCGCGCCAGGTCCTCGGCGTCGTGGCGGGTCAGGCCGGCATGCTCTATTAGCGGCAGGGCGACGTTCTCCTGCAGGTCGAGGGACGAGAACAGCGCCCCGCGCTGGAACAGCACGCCGAAGCGGCGCTCCAGCTCGGAGCGTCGCCGGGCCGACAGGGCGGTGAGGTCCTCGCCGAACATCTCGACGCTGCCGGCGTCCGGGCGCTTGAGCCCCACGATGCTTCTCAACAGCACCGATTTGCCGGTGCCGGAGCCTCCCACCACGCCGAGAATCTCGCCGCGCTGGATGTCCAGGTCGAGATCCTCGTGGACCACGTGGCTGCCGAAGCGGTTGCAAAGCCCGCGCACCCGGATGACGGCGTCTGTGTCTGCCATGTTCAGCGCCATCACCAGCCCATCTCCATGAAGAACAGTGCGGCCACGGCGTCGAGCAGGATCACCATGAAGATCGACTGCACCACGCTGGAGGTGGTGTGCTCGCCCACCGACTGTGCGCTGCCAGTCACCTTGAAGCCCTCCAGGCAGCCGATCACGGCGATCAGGAAGGCGAACACCGGCGCCTTGACCATGCCCACCAGGAAGTGGTTCAGGGGGATGTCCCGCTGCAGGATGGTGAGGAACTGGGTGGTGGAGATGTCCAGCATGAAGATGCAGACCAGGGCGCCGCCCAGGATCCCGGAGAGCATGCCGATGAAGGTCAGGATCGGCAGGACGATCATCATCGCCAGCAGGCGCGGCAGCACCAGCAGCTCCATGGGGTCGAGCCCCAGGGCGCGGATGGCGTCGATCTCCTCGTTGGCCTTCATGGCGCCGATCTGGGCGGTGAAGGCGCTGGCGGTGCGGCCGGCCAGCAGGATGGCGGCCAGTAGCACCCCGAACTCGCGCAGGAAGGCGAAGGCCACCAGGTTGACGGTGAAGATGGTGGCGCCGAAATCGCTCAGCACCGTCGCCCCCAGGAAGGCCACCACGGCGCCCACCAGGAAGGTGAGCAGGGCGACGATGGGAACGGCGTTCAGGCCGGTCTGGTGAACGTGGGAGACCAGCGCGGTGAGCCGCCAGCGCCAGGGGCGCAGCAGGTTAACGAAGAGGGTGGTGAGGGTCAGGCCGATGAAACCCAGCAGCAGCCGCTGCTGCTGCCACAGGGCACCGACGCGCTCGCCGACGTCGACCAGCCCGTCGGTCAGCGTCGCCCTGGGCGACGGCTCCGGCTCCAGCGGTTCGCGCAGCACCCGTGCCACTGTCTCGAGCAGCGCCTGGCGCGCCCGGGGCAGATCGGCGGCCCACTGGCGAACGTCTGCCATCGGCTCGGCGCCGACCAGCGCCACCAGCAGGCGGGCACCCGCGGTGTCCAGGCCGGTCAGGCCGGAGAGATCCACCGCCTGATCGGCCGAGGGCTCGCCGGCGGCCTGACGATGGGCGGCGACCTGATCCTTGAGCGCGCCGTGGTGGGCGAGCACCCAGTCGCCGCTGACGAGCAGGCGGCCGTTTTCAACGGCCAGGCGGCCGGCCCGGTCATCGAGCGAGCGGCGGCCCGTCGGGGCGCTGGCGGTGGTGACGTGATCGGTCGAGGCCATGGCTCGGGCGTGTCCTTCTCGATCGGGGGCTACATTATAGCGTTTACGTACAGGCTTGTATGCCCCGGGCAGGCGCGTCAAGGCCTACTCCGGCGGGTTGCCCAGGGCCTGCCATGCGGCGTAGGTGCTGAGAAAGACGCGTCCGGTCAGGTCGTCGAGGAAGTCGCTGCGCTTGAGGCCGTCCATCACCGGGCCCTTGATCTCGGCCAGGTGCAGGGTCACGTCGGACTCCTTCA
>PWIZ01000296.1 GCA_003560175.1 Halomonas sp.
GATGGAAAGGTAATCTACACTTCTACAAAATCAACCATTAAAGAAGCAGTAGAAGAAGCTGTCAAAGAGGGAGCAAACCTTTCTGGAGCAGACCTTTCTGAAGCAAACCTTTATGAAGCATACCTTTCTGGAGCAAGCCTTTATGAAGCAAACCTTTCTGAAGCAAACCTTTCTAGAGCAAACCTTTTTAAAGCAGACTTTTCTGAAGCAGACCTTTTTAAAGCAAACCTTTCTGGAGTAGACCTTTCTGAAGCAAACCTTTCTAGAGCAGACCTTTCTAGAGCATACCTTTTTGGAGCAGACATTTATGGAGCAGACATTTCTGGAGCAGAAATGCAAAATGTAAACTTCTGCGGAAAGGGTGGAACAACAAGAATTAAAAAATCTCAATTAGACGACTTCTTAAAAGCAATCGGAGTAATAATGGAGGATTAATTAACCAATAAACTATGAAAAAAATAACTAGGCTCTGGAAGAAGAGAAATAAGAAGTGTGTTTGTAAGTATTACAGAGATAAGAAGTCTAATATTTCTAAAGAAGATTACTTTAAATATCTCGTTTGACAAAAGATATATTTTGTGCTAACTTTATATTATGATTAAAACTCACAACAATTTAGTAGTTAATAAACGGGAGATTGAGTGGTTTGTTGTGAAGCCGTATCATCAGTCTCTCATTTTTTGATTACTAATAGTTATATTGTGAAGTATAATATAAACATAAACCAAAAGGAACTCGCAAATACTGGTCTTGACATTAAAGACAGTGTTATTTTGGACTATTTGTATTTCTACTGCAATAGTAATAGTGAAAAGATTTCTTACCACAGATTAGAGGGAGGGTGGACTTGGGTTGATTACAATAGCATAATTAAAGATATGCCTCTTTTGCGAACCAAAAGCCTATCTGTTATATCAAAAAGAATAAGCAAGTTAGTTAAAGAAGGTTTCATTGAAACACACAGACCAGACCATATGAAAACCTACATTAAACTAACAGACAAAGTAGATACCCTATTCGTAAATACAAATAGCCCTATTCGTAAAAAAGAACAGGGTTTAGGGGGGACCTATTCGTTTTTACGAACCAATAATAATACTATAGATAATAATACTAAAGATAATAGGGAGCTTTTTAATCAATTTTGGGAAGCATACCCCAATAAAAAAGGCAAAGTCGTTGCAAGGAAGGCGTTTGAGAAATTGAACACAGATAAATCTCTCTTACAAGCAATACTAAAAGGGATAGAGAGGTATAAGAAAACACGTCAATGGATGAAAGACAACGGAGATTACATCCCAAACCACTCAACCTTTCTTAATCAACGTAGGTGGGAAGACGAGGTAAAAGTCGAAAGACGTAGTTACTCAATAACATCTAATTAAATGCCCCAAAAAGAGGATAGGTTAAACAAAATACTAAACGAGCTCGAGGCAGAGGCAAAGAAAATAAACCCAACCATAGAAAGATTAAGGAGAATTGAGGAGATGAAACAAAAGTTAAAGAACTACACGGGTGATGACGAGATAGTAACCTTTCAGGACATAGCACACTTAAAAGAGGAAGACACGGATAATAGAATGAACACAGGTTATAAACCATTAGACGACATAATTAAGGGTTTTCGTGAGGGACAGATGATAACAATCACTGCACCAACTGGCTCTGGTAAAACAGCTTTCTGTTTAGAGTTAACAATACGATTTAAAAACCTCAACCCACTTTGGTTCTCATTCGAGGACTCTGCCCCAGAGCTTGTAGACAAATTCGTAAGCATAGGAGAAGAACCACCTTATGCACTTACCCCAAAGTATATAACAAATAAGAATGTAGACTGGATAGAGGAAAGGGTGGTAGAGGCGATAGGTAAATATGGAACGAAAGTAGTATTTATAGACCACCTACACCATATAGTATCAATGACATCAAACCATAGATATGATTTGGTTGTAGGCGACACAGTAAGGAAGATAAGGGGAATAGCTCAAAAGTGGGGCGTGTGTATATTCTTAGTGGCACATATAAAGCACATAAATGTAGAACACGAGCCTAAAATATCAGACATAAGAGATGCGTCATTTATAGCACAGGAGAGTGATAGCGTAATAGTAATATGGCGAGTGGTAGAAGACACAAATGAGGGTATTAACATAACAGATAAGGCAAAGATAAGTGTTCAAAAGAATAGAAAAGGAGGGAGGTTGGGATATATGTATTTAATGTTTAAGAACAATAGATATTATGAAATGGACTACATTCACAAGAATTAGAAAAGGAGAAAAAGTCTCCCCAGAAGAATATCGGCTCAGCTGTATTGATAGTGGTAAAGACTGCTTACTTGCTTATTATAAGCATAGGTCAGAGCAGAAAGAGGAGTGTGATATTATGTTAAGGATAGCGGAAGCATACTTGAAAGAAGCCAAGAAACCAGACAGAGATATAAAGCAACTTATTAAATGGGTTGGTAACCCTAAACTAAAAACAACTTTACTATATGACCTGCCCCAAATGCAACAACATACTTAAATGCGAAGGAGTAAGCAACACCACTCGTGAGTGGCATTGTGATACTTGTGGATACCATTATGAAGAAAAGAAGCAACCAACAAAACAAAGCACTTCATAGGTTGTTTGAGTTGATAGCAGATGACCTTAATAATCAGGGATTAACTGTTAAAAAGACACTAAGAGATGACTTTGATATGATGTGGACTAAGACGCTGATAAAGGAGATTGTTTGGAAGAAGATACAGAAAGCAATGTATGGGACAGAATCTACTGCCGACCTTACAACACAGCAGATAGATAAGATATTTGACGTTATAAATAAACACCTTGGAGAAAAGCACCACATTCATATACCATTTCCATCAATAGAAACATTAATAGATTATGAGGAAAGTAAGGAAAAACAGGAGCAAGAGAGATAAACTAATGGATAAGGCTTGGAGGGTATTCAGCCGATACATTAGAGAAAGAGATAAGTATATCTGTTTTACTTGTGGTAGTGAGGGTAACCACGCGGGACACTTTAAACACGGCAAACATACAGAAAGATATTTCAATGAGCATAATGTCCACTGCCAGTGCGTGAGGTGCAATATGTATCTTAGTGGAAACCAAGCAGTATACCTTAGGAGGATACAACAAAAGTATGGGATGAAAAAAGCAGACGAA
>PWIZ01000178.1 GCA_003560175.1 Halomonas sp.
AACCTGGATTCATAGAATAACCGCAGCACTTTGGGCCACCCGGTAGAAGCAGAAGGGCCAGCGCCGGTACCCTTCTCGGCTCACCGACCAAAGTGAAGCAGAGCATGGGATACCGACAGCTGACCCAGACCCAACGATACCAGATCCATGCCCGCTATGACTTGGGCGTGAGCCAGCGACAAATCGGCAGAGAGCTGGGCATCCACAGCAGCACGATCAGCCGTGAGCTGCGCCGGAACGCCACCGCTGGTGGATACGATCCCGAACAGGCCCAGTCCCTCAGTGATCGCCGCCGCCGCACCGCCTGGAAGTGGACGAAGCGGATGCCCAGCATAATCACCGCCGTTGCCGACCGGCTGCGTGAGGAGTGGAGCCCGGAGCAGATCAGCGGTTTCATGGCACCCTTGGCCGGTGTAGGCGTCAGTCACCAGTGGATCTACGCCTTGATCTGGGATGACAGGGCGCTAGGTGGCGATCTATGGCGGTATCTCCGTCAACCGAAGCGGCGCAGCAAGCATCGGGCTCAGGCCAAGAGCGCAGGGCTTGGCAAGATCCCCAACCGCGTGGGCATCGAGCATCGCCCGGCGGAGGTCGATGCCAGGCTTGTCATAGGGCACTGGGAGGGCGACACCGTGATCCAGGGGCACAAGCAATCGGGACTGGTGACGCTGGTAGAGCGTCGTAGCGGCTACCTGCTGGCGGCACGGTTGCCCAGGATCTCAGCGGAGCTGACGCAAGCGGCCATGGTCCGGCTGCTGAAGCCTCGCCGGGGTGCGGTGAAGACCATCACCCTGGACAATGGCTCGGAGTTCGCCGGCCACGTAGCCGTAGGCAAGGCGGTGGCCGCAGAGACCTATTTCTGCGATCCCTACTGCTCCGGGCAGCGTG
Source organism: Halomonas sp. (assembly GCA_003560175.1). GTDB lineage: Bacteria > Pseudomonadota > Gammaproteobacteria > Pseudomonadales > Halomonadaceae > Halomonas. The sequence continues at coordinate 889 of PWIZ01000178.1, forward strand.
GGAGCAACGAGAACACCAATGGCCTGATACGGCAGTACTTCCCTAAGGGAACGGACTTCCGGCAGGTCACCGATGCCGAGCTGCGCAAGGTGGTCAAGAAGCTGAATGACCGCCCTCGAAAGCGACTCGGTTATCGGACACCGGCACAGGTGTTTCTGGGGGAGTACTCAGGAGCCCTGGACACAGCAGGTGCTGCGCTTATTGCTTGAATTCAGGGAAGTAAGCGAACGGATACCACATCTATTCGGTGCTATCCGGCTGAATGGTCGGCATGCTGCTCCGGCGTCGCCAGGGCCTTCCCTACCGGCTGCGGGCAGCACGAGACGCACTGCCGTTATTGTTGTGGTCTTTGCGCCCTCGGTCGTCGATCGGTGACCAGTCGACCAGGATGATGGGATGTCGCTGAGCGCCCACGAGCAGGCGAGTGACATCCGCATAAATCCAACGATGCCCACGTTGCAGGTAGGGTTGCCGAGCAGGCGATCAATACACTTGATCGTCTGCTTGGGTTGAACTTCGCGCGGGAGCTGACGACCGATCGCCGTCAGGGACAGGCGCTGACCCGTCAGCAAGGCCTCGACACAGGCGGCGAGGGCATGGAAGTGCGCACGACGGAGGGCGGGGGCTGAAGTCGTCAGGATCTTGTGCAAGAACCGGGACGTCTGCACGGGTACGGCACGGCGTGAGCTGAGAACGCGCAGCCGCCCAAGGCGTAGGGGCGAAGGCCGAGGGGCGAGATGGACGATTTCGACATACGAGGCTTTGAGGGTCAGAATATAAGGCTCTGAGGGTCGGGCCCCGACACGCCAGGCCACCCAGCTTGTCCCTTCCCGTGTAGAGATCACATGTCGCTCGTTGACGTCAGCTGCCCAGCACCACCGGCGCCGGGAGACACCCTGAGCCGGTTGCTTCACAACCTGGCACGCCTGAGCCTGCCGCTGGTGGCCGTGGCGCCGCTGCTGCTGCCCCGCGGCGGGTTGTGGGCCCTCGGCGTCCTGGCGCTGCTGGGGCTGGCCGGGGCGGGGCGCGACCTGCTGGCCTCGCAGCGGCCCGACTGGCGCCTGCCCCTGCTGCTGGCAGTGGCGGCGCTGGCCTGGTGGGCCACGGGCTATTGGCACGGCGAGGGGCGGCGGGCGCTGCCCTTCGCCGTCGTGCTGCTGTTGGCCGGCCTGGCGGCCGGGGCACGCCCGCTGCTGGCCCCCTGGCAGACGACCTGGTGGTGGGGCCTGGGGCTCACCGGGATCATCACCGGCGCCTGGGCGCTGTGGCAGCGCGGGCAGCTCGGGGTGTCACGCGCCGACGGGCTCGACCCGATGCATGCGATCCTCTATGGCAACCTGTCGCTGCTGGCCGGGGTCTGCTGCCTTGCCGGGCTGGCCTGGGCCTGGTCGCAGCCCCGGCGCCGGCCCTGGCTGGCCTGGCTGCTGGCCGGCGCCCTGGGCGGGCTTCTGGCCTCGCTGCTCTCCGGCAGTCGCGGCGGCTGGGTGGCCCTGCCGGTGGCCGTCTGGCTGCTCTATCGCCTGTGGTGGCGTCGCTGGCCGGTGCGCCGCCAGTGGGGACTGGGGCTGGTGGCCCTGGGCCTGCTCGCGCTTGTTGTGGCGCTGCCCCAGAGCGGCGTGCAGGGGCGGGTGGCGATCGCCGTGGCGGAAGTCCAGGCCTACCTGGCCGACGACCCCCGCGGGTCGGTAGGCACCCGCCTGGAGATCTACCGCGGCAGTGCGGCGCTGATCGCCGAGCGCCCGCTGCTCGGCCATGGCCACCAGGGCTACCGTGACGGCATGCGCCAGCAGGTGGAGGAGGGCAAACTGATCGCCTCGGTGGCCCGCCACTGGCACGCCCACAACGACCCGTTGGACGCCTGGGTGCGGCGCGGCCTGCCGGGCCTGCTGGTCGTCCTGGGGCTCTATCTGGTGCCGCTCTGGGCGGTGATGCGCGCCCTGCCCGGGGCCCATGGCGGTGCGCGCAGCCTGGCCCTGGCCGGCCTGCTGCTGCCGGTGATGTTCTTCGATTTCGGCCTCAGCTACGCCTTCTTCGCCTACCCGGAGATGCTGGCCGCCTACCTGGCCTGGGCGCTGGTGCTGGTGCCATCGCGTTCACCCCCATCGGGGTCAGACCCTTAAGCCAATTTAGGGGTCTGACCCCAAAGAATACTTCGAAGCCCGGCCATGTGCCGGGCTTCGTCAATTTAGGGGTCTGACCCCGCCAGCCAAGGTGCTGGCTTCCCAGCTGTTGATGCCGCGCTCCATCGGCTACCCACCTGGGCAAGTCGGAGCGGGCGATCTATGAAGCGCTGGGCCTGCTGGCCGTTGGCTGGGAACATGAGGGTGTCTCAGAGGGCCAGGCCATTGCGCGATTGTAGTTTTCAAACTACAATCGCATCATGCTCGATATTAAACAGACGGACACGTACCGGAAGTGGGAGCGCAAGCTGCGAGATCAACGCGCCAAGGCGCTGATTGCGGCGCGTGTTTTCCGCCTCGCCAATGGCTTGCCAGGGGATGTTCAGCCTGTAGGACAGGGAGTCAGCGAGCTGCGCATTCATCATGGTCCTGGCTATCGTATCTATTTCAAGCAACGCGGCGGTGAAATCGTCATTCTTCTGTGCGGTGGCGACAAGAGTACGCAGCAGCGCGATATCGAGACAGCACAGCGTCTTGCAGCAGAGTGGGAGGCGTCATGAGCGACAAGATTTTTGACTACGACCCGGCAGCCGCCCTGGAAAGCGAGGAGGCGATTGCGGTGTTTCTGGCGGATGCGCTGGAAACAGGAGACTCCGCCTATATTGCCAAAGCAATGGGCGTAGTAGCACGCGCCAAAGGCATGAGCGAGCTTGCCCGGGAAACCGGGCTTTCCCGCGAGCAGTTGTATCGCTCTTTCAGCGAGCAGGGGAACCCCACGCTGAAAACCATGCTGGCCGTGATGCGAGCCCTTGGCGTTGACCTGACGGCGCGCCCGCATGAGCCGGCTGCTTAGAGGGTCAAGGGGCCGGAGGCTGGGACATCGGCTTGATGGTCAGCTGTAGACCCAGGGCGTTGGCGACCTTGTTGATGGTGGAGAAGGCGGGGTTGCCTTCGCCTGAAAGCGCCTTGTAGAGCCCCTCGCGGCTCATGCCAACTTCCTTGGCCAGCTGGCTCATGTTGCGTGCACGGGCAACGTCACCCAGGGCGGCAGCGAGGAGTGAGGGGTCGTTCTCTTCCATCACGGCCTCCAGGTAGGCGGCGATCTCCTCTTCGGTCTGGAGATACTCGGCGGTGTCGTAGTGGCTGAATGTCACCTGCTGTTGGGTTGCCATGGGTTACTCCTTCCACTGCTTTGCAATGGCTTTGGCTTGCTCGGTGTCGCTGGGCTGGCTGCTCTTGTCGCCTCCGCAGAGTAGTACCACCACGATGGGGCCCTTTGGTGAAGTAATAGACCCGATAGCCGGGGCCATGGGGTATGCGCAGTTCCGAGATGCCTTCGCTTAGGGGGCCGACCCGGCCAGCCGTTGCCGCCAGGTCTCGCTGCCATAGGGGTGGCCGCGGCGGGTTTGCTGGCGAATCTCCTCCAGCGTAGCGTCGGGTAGCGGCGCCTCGAAGAGCTGCCGGTAGTGGTGTCGGCGCCGTTCGGGATCCTTGGCGCTGGCCAGGTAGAGTGCATGGGGCGTGACCCGAGGGTCCTCGGCACCCAGGGCATTGGCCGGGTAGCTCGACCAGGGGTAGTCCTCCGGCCGCTCGACCATCCCCGCCCGCTCCGGGTTCAACTCGATATAGCGGTAGCAGGCGAAGAGGTAGGGCTCTTCCCCCACCAGGCAGGAGTAGTAGCGCCCCTCGAAGAGGCCGCCGGTGCGTTCGTGGCGCCGGTTGAAATACTGCGCGTAGCGCTGCCCGAGGCTCTTCATCATCAGGCTGATGCCGAGCGGGTCGTCGCGGGGCGTGGCCAGCAGGTGCACATGGTTGGTCATCAGCACATAGGCGTGTACGTCGACCCGATACTCCTGGCGCGACTCGTCGAGCAGGTCGAGATAGCGCCAGGCATCGCTTCGAAACCGGAAGCAGGCGCCGCGATTGTTGCCGCGCTGCACCAGATGAACCGGCGTCACCGGCAGGAGAATACGAGCGGGGCGGGGCATGGCCAATCCCCCTTTATGGCATGTTGTGGCCTGCCTCAGTGTAGCCCACCCCTCGGCCTCCGGAAGCCTCCGGGTCAGACCCTTAAGGGCGCTTAAGGGTCTGACCCCGAAGAAGACTTCGAAGCCCGGCCGGTGCCAGGCTTTGTCGTTGGTGGGGGCCGTAGAGTGCCTGCTAGTCGAAGAGGCTCTGGGGGCGGGCATCGTCGGGGGCGCCGGCTTCCAGCCAGTTCTCATAAGGGCCCATGACGGCGCGGCGGCCTTGATTGCTCCAGTGACGCTGGCCCTGGTTGCCGACGTCGATCGAGATCGCACCGGCAGAGGTGGCGACGGCCAGCACCGACTCCTTGGAGACTTCGCAGTTGTTGGGCAGGCGTGAGAACTCGCGGGTTAGCTGGCTATCGCCGACGGAGGTCACCTCGGGTTTTGAGCCGGAGACGAACCAGGGGGTGATGCCGTACCCCTCGACGGTTCCGCCAAGGCGCACAAAGAGATCGGCAAACATGATGTAGGAGGTTTCATGCCGGCAGTTGTTGCCGATGCCTTGATGCGGGTTGATGCCGGCACTGGTGGCAAGGCGCTGCATCAGCCCGGAATCGAGGCTGGGGGTGGTCAGCAGGCCCATGAAGGTCGCCGAGTCGACGGGGCCAGTGCGAAATCCATTGATGACGATCTTCGCCGTGCGCTCGTCACCGCGTAACACGGCGCTTTCAAAGGCGTTATAGAGCACCGGGAAGGGCATCTCGACCTTGGCCGGCGGCTCGCCATCCACCACCTGCATGGCGTTGCAGCTGGCGTCGAGCAGGCGCAGGTTGTCGCCGATGATCTCCCGCGCCCTGGGCGTCAGGTTGAGATAGGTCTCGGCGGTCAGGCGCAGCGGCTCGGCGGTGCCGTTGCGCTGGGCCTCGAGGAAGTCGCCCATGGCGTAGAGGCGCTCGTCATCCTGGCAGCTGGCCTGGGCGGAGGCGGCGAGGGGCAGGGCGGCAGCGGCAATGGCCGTTGCCAGCAAGGTCTTGAGGCGCATGGTCAGTGGCACTCCTTGGGTTGGATGGTCACGCGGCGGTGCACGTTGAAGTAGGGGTTGCGAGGCGCGTCGATCAGGGTGCTGTCGGCCAGGGTGAAGCCGTCTTCCTCACGCTGGACGCTGGCTCGCCACTGCCCCCGGTAGCCAATGCCTTCGGCCTGGTAGAAGCCGGCCACGGATTCCCAGGGCTGGTTCTTGTCGACGATGACCTCATCGTTGGGCTCGGCGTTTTCGCCGCGGCAGTCGCGGGTGTCGGCCACATAGATGCCCTGGTTGAAGAGGTTGCTGTATATCTGCCAGTAGCTGTTGTCCGGGGTGATGTTCTCCGGGGCCCCCGGCAGCGAAGCGGCCAGGCCCGAGATGGTCTCGTAGTCATGACCATGCATCCGGTAGTGGCTGCGATCCATCAGGTAGAAGGCCCAGAACCAGCGGGCATCGATGGCGGCGATCTTGGTGCCGCGCACGAAGTCGAGGTGGGCGCGCAGGCTGGGCTCCTCCTCCAGCTTGTGCAGCAGGATGTCCAGATACTCCTCGAAGGGCAGCACCGGGTGGCCGATCAGCTCGCCGGCGAAGTAATAGACCGGGTTGCACTCCATGCTGGCGATGAACATGTTGCGTGACAGCAGGCTCTGCAGGCTGTCGCCGGCCAAAAGGAAGGTGCGCAGGGTGACCTGCAGGGGCGCCATCTCGGTGCCGTTGGCCAGCGCTTCGAGGGTGCCGTGCGGGTCATGGGTCAGGCGGGGGTCGTCGCCGTACTGGCAGCCGTACTGGGCGCTCTCGTCGGCCAGGTAGTACTCCCAGGCCTGGACCTGCTGTGGTGTCATGGGCGTGCCGGCGAACGGCGTCTTGACCAGGTCGCTGGCCTGGGCCTGGCCGGCGATGGCGGCGCCCAGCAGGGCGGCAGCGCCCCACCGGGCTAGCGGATGTGGCATCGTCTAGTCCCTTGTTACGGTGATGGAATCGGAGGCGGCATCGGGCAGGGCGCTGCCCGGGCCAAAGACCCCGTGGCGTCCGGTGAAGGCGTCCAGCGCCTGGCGCAGGGCGTCATCGAGATGGCGGTGATGGACGATGATGGCGTCCCCTGCCGCGAGCTGGTCGAGGGCGGGCTGCAGCCGGGCGGTGGAGAGCCGCTGGGCATGTTCACGGTAGGCCTCGCCGCGGGCGCGCTCCCGCAGGCGTCGGGCATCCGCCAGGGTGAGGTGGCGCAGCGAGCCGTCGTCGGTCTCTGCGCTACCGTGCTCGGGGCCGAAGTAGGCCAGGGCGTAGTCGCGCTCATGCTGGGCGAAGCAGCTGAGCACTTCCGGCCGGCTGACCGCGGCGGTAAAGCGCTCTGGGCCGAGCAGGTCGGCCAGGGCATCGGCCTCCCGGCGCACGGCATGGCAGTTCACCTCGCCGTGCAGGGTCGGCTGGAAGTGGGTCCACAGCGACAGGTCGGCGGCGCCGCGCTGGAACTGGCGGGCGAACTCCAGCGCCGTGGGAATGGCCACCGGGCGCTCGGCCAGGGCCTCGCTGCCGCAGCTGGCGTGGCGAGCGGCTCGCCATTGCAGGCTGTCGACCCGGCCGATGTCCATCACGCGCTGAAAGTTGGTCAGACAGGTGCCTTGCCCCGAGATGATCGGCGAGCGGTGGATGGCCCAGTGGCGATCGCTGAGCAGCTGGAGGTCGACCATGACCGCCTGCTGCTGCCGTGAGCGTGCCTCTTGGACCTGATCGAAGAGCGGGCGAGTGACGTCCAGATGGGCCACCCGGGACACCTCGGGCATGGGGGCCGCGTCGTTGACCTGCTGGGCTGGCGGTGCGTCAGACGGGAGCCTCTGGCCGGCGCGCTCCGGCACCGTCTGGATCTCGGGCGCCTCGAGGGCCTCCTGTTCGCTGGCCACCTGCTCCGCCGAGGCGGCGATCAGGGGCGGGGCGAGGAAGGCCATGACCCTGCCAAGGGGGTAGACCACCGGCTCGGTGTTGATCACCCAGGTGGCGAAGAGGCTGCCCAGCGGCGAGAGGGCGCGCTCGGCCTCGCCGGCGAAGTAGCGGTAGGTCTCGGTCTTGACCACCGCGGCGCTGTTGGCCATGGGCAGCGCCAGCACCAGGCCGAGGCCCGTGACCTTGATGAGGTGGGGCGGCCAGCGACGCCGGCTGCCCAGCAGGGCCGGCAGGCTCGCCGCCAGGCCGATGGCGTTGACCAGGGCGAAAAACAGCGAGAAGCCCATGGCGATGGGGGGCACGATCAGGGCGCGCACATACTGCTTGCCCTCTTCCTCCCGGGGCGCGCCGTTGGCCAGGGCCTGGGCGTCGGCGAAGAGCCGGGTACGCTCCTGGGCCGCCAGCGCCTGGTAGTGCGGGGTCAGGATGGCGTCCCGGAAGGCCGCCGGGTCGAGATCCAGCGAGATCAGCATCTGCCGATCCCGGGGGCGGAGTGCGTCGTGCAGGCGGTCCTGAACCGGCTGGGAGGCGAGGAAGCCCTCGGCGTTGAGGTCCAAGGGGAGGGTCGCGCCCAGCTGCTCCTGCATGGCGTCGTCGGCGCGCTGCCCCAGGGTCTGCATCGGTTCGCTGATCACGGCATCGAGGAAGGTGTCGCGATCGTCCGGGCGCCAGCCGGCCGGCAGGGTGAGGCCCTCCTCAGCGAGCGCGTCGCGGGCCTCGGCGGCAACGGCGTCGCTGGCCAGGAACTGCTCATAGGTCATCGCCTGCTGGGTGATGGCGGTCAACTTGCCGGCCAGGTGGTCGAAGTCCAGGTCGTGGCAGCGCTGGACTTCCTGGCGCTCGGTCACGAAGCGGCCCCGGCGCTGGACGGTGTTGGTGACGATCTCCGGTTCGTGGCACCAGTCGTGGGGAGCGACGTAGCGGCCCAGGTTGCGCGTGACCTCGTCGCGATAGATGTCTTCGATGCGAATGATGCACTCGTCCCGGAAGCGGCCGTTGTCGCAGCGCTCCCGGGCCTGGAAGTAGCTGCTCAGGCTGCGCTGCAGGGTCAGGACCTGGCGGGTGAAGGCCTGCTCGTTGCGCTCGCCGGCCAGCGCCTGCCACTCCGCCATCAGCCCGGCCTGCAGCTCGTGCCAGTGCGCTTCGGCCCCGGCGCTCAGGTCTGCCTGGGCGTGCCAGTACTCGTCGGAGACCTGCTCGTAGTCCTGCCAGGCCTGCTGCAGGCTGGTCTGCAGCAGGCGGTACTCCTCGTAGTGCTCGGGGAGGGCGCGGGTGGCCTCATTGACCACGACCTGGTCGATGATGCGATCGGCTTCTGTCTTGAGCGAATCGATGAACTCCGGGGAGACGAAGGTCATCAGGCCGAGGACCGAGAGGAAGCTGCGGGTATGGGCCGAGTCGAGGTCCGCGTCGTCGAAGGGGATGCCGTCCAGCTGCAGGGCATTGTTGGCCAGGCCGCGCTTGAGCAGCAGCAGATGCTGGGCATCCATGCGCTGCTCCGCCGAGGTCCGGTCGACGAGGGTGTCCACCAGGATGCGCTGCCCGTAGAACATCAGCGGGAAGCCGATGACGACGGCCAGGGCGATGGCGCCGACGTTGCGCAGCAGCGGCCGGCCCTGCACCTTGATCAACCGCAGCAGCAGCAGGCTGAGGCCGATGCCCGAGAGAATGCGCCCCTCCAGCTCCAAGGCCAGGACCTCGGAGCGCGTGAGGCTGGCGACGGCGGCATCCACCAGTCGGCTGTTGAAGGCGAGCTCATAGACCAGATAGAGCAGGTTGAGGACAAAGAGAACCAGCAGCCAGGCGCGCAGGCCCTTGCCGAAGGGGTTGATCACGAGGGGCTTCCTTATGGTGATGCGGAGGGGCGGGGCGTGGTGATCAGGACGGGGCCGGACGTCGGCAGGAGGTCGGCGGGGCCATGATCACGAGAGGGGAGCTCGCCACGCTCGGGAAGCGAAACGCCGGCGGCGGGGCGGGAGAGGGGGGTTACCTGGCCCTGATCGTTGAGATAGGCGCCCTGCTGAACCAGGAAGGCCTGGTCGTCATCCCGCTGGCGGGCGGCATCGGCGGGAAGCGTGACGCCTTCGATGGCCAGCGGCTTCGGCGCTGGCGATTCGGCAGCTGGCGGGCAGTCTGCCTGCCGGCAGAGCAGACCGGCGGCAAACGCCTCGAGATCACTGGCGAAGCCCGGGGAGGGCGCCAGGGTCATGAGCCACAGGGGTAGCGGCCAAAGGGCCCGGTACGGTGAACGGTGCATCTGGGCTCTCCCTTTCCCAAGCTGCGGACGTAACAGATCTTACGAAATATGTAATAAATCTTATGCTCTCGCAAACCGGCGTTGGCGTCCAGCCGAATGGGCCTGGCGTGGCTCCCGGGAGGGCGCCAGCCAGGTTGATTGTAGTGCCGAGGGGGTACGGGCAGCCTCCTGTCGTTCCGAGCGACCGGAGGCTCGGCAGCTGCTGCTCGACACCGAAGAGGCAGCCTGGTGGTCAGACACCTGATCTTACCCAGCATTGGTGGACACCGTCGTGGCCATGCCCCCGGTAGGCTCTGCGCTACCCCCGGGTGCGAAAGGCGATGCGGGTGCCGTGTGCCAGGCGCGCGGCTGCCTCCAGGGGAGGGGCTGCCGGGAGGCCGACCATTTCGTCGGTGACGTCGGCCCAGGTCAGGATGCCGTGGGTCAGACCCAGCGGCGCCAGGGCGCGACTGATCCACTGAGTGCCGGTAAAGCGGCGGGTTTCGCCGTGGTCGTCCACCAGCAGGCTTTCGCCGCCGGCGTGGTGCAGGCGCACCAGATAGTAGCCCATGTCCAGTGACTGGACCTCCACGGTAGGCGGCGAAGCGGGATCGAGGCACTCGGCTAATGTGTCCAGGGTCAGGGGGTCGGGCAGGGCGGGGGCGTCGAGAGGTATCATGGGTGCCATCCGTTGTTGGACATGAGCTGTTATTCTATCGCTAGTTGTACAGGTGTTGTCATGTGGCTACGCGCCGATGCCTGTTCCTGCGGCAGCGACGGACCGTTTGCCGATGCTGCCCACTGGGGGGCTGCCTCTCCGGCTGGCCGCCGAGCGGGTCAGCCCTTACACTGCGCGGCATCATGCCGTGCCATTTCGGCCCACCTCCTTCTGTCCCGGACGCGTCCCATGGCCCAGACTCTCTCGAAGCGAATCAACAAGTACATTAGCGAGAGCGGCATCTGCTCGCGGCGGGAAGCCGACCGCTATATCGAGCAGGGCAATGTGCGCATCGACGGCCGGCGTGCCACCCCCGGCGACCAGGTCTTCCCGGGGAGCGTGGTCAAGGTCAACGGTCAACTCGTCGAGCCGCTGGCGCTGGAAGAAGAGGACCTGGTGTTCATCGCCCTCAACAAGCCGGTGGGCATCGTCAGCACCACCGAGCCCGCTGAGAAGGCCAACATCGTCGACTTCGTGAAGCACGGGGCACGCATCTTCCCCATCGGCCGGCTGGACAAGGACTCCCAGGGGCTGATCTTCCTGACCAACAATGGCGACCTGGTCAATCGCATCCTGCGGGCGAGCAACCAGCACGAGAAGGAGTACCGGGTCACCGTCAACAAGCCAATTACCGATGAGTTCATTGCCGGTATGGGCGGCGGTGTGCCGATCCTCGGCGAGGTCACCAAGAAGTGTCCAGTGGTCAAGGAGTCCCGGTTCGTCTTCAATATCACCCTGGTCCAGGGGTTAAACCGCCAGATTCGCCGCATGTGCGAGGTGTTCGGCTATGAGGTGGTAAAGCTCGAGCGGATACGCATCATGAATGTGTCGCTCAAGGGGCTGGCGACGGGGGATTGGCGGGACCTGACGCCGGCCGAGGTGGCAACGATCCTCGCCATGACCGAGCACTCCGCCTCCGAGTCCCAGAAGCCCGGCGGTCGCACGGCTCGGCGCAAGGGCGGCAAGGCGGGGCCAAAGAAAGCGGTAGCCGAAAAGGCGGGGGCCCAGCAGCGCCCCCCCCCTCGCCGTGGCGAAAGCGGCAAGCCTGCCGGCGGCAAGCCCGGGAGGCGCAAGACCGCAGACAAGAGCGTGGCGGCTGGCAAGCCGGCCAAGGGTGGGCGACCCTCGGGAGCTCGCGCGAAATCCGGCGGCCCGCCCGGCAAGCCCCGCGGCCGCAAGAAGTAGTCCATTCTGTTCCGACCGAGAGTTCCGTATGACCGACCCCCGTCTCCATAGCCCTGCCGTGGCCCGCAATCGCCAGCCGATCCTCGCGGTGTTGCAGCCAGTGCTGCCCGACAGCGCGCGGGTGCTGGAGGTGGCCAGCGGCAGCGGCGAGCATGCCCTGCACTGCGCCGCCGCCATGCCGGGCTGGGCCTGGCAACCCAGCGACCCCAACCCCGAGGCGCTTGCCTCCATCGCCGCCTGGCGCGAGCGGGCCGGGTTGCCCAACCTGGCCGAGCCGATCCGCCTCGACGCCACCGATTCGGCCAGCTGGCCGGCGGGCCCCTTCGAGGCCATCGTGGCCATCAACCTG
>PWIZ01000015.1 GCA_003560175.1 Halomonas sp.
CAGGATCTGCTCACCTACGAGGGCAACGCTCAGGGCTTTCGCATCGTCACCCAGGTCGAATACAACCAGTTCCGCGGCGGCATGCGCCTGACCACGGCGACCCTGGGCACCCTGCTCAAGTACCCCTGGACGGTGGAGCACGGCGGGGCGGCCGGCAAGTTCGGTTGTTACCAGAGCGAGCGGGAGCTGCTGGTCGAGGTGGCCGAGCGGCTGGGGCTGCTGCCCCAGGGGGCGGGGCGCTGGTGTCGCCACCCACTGGCCTGGCTGGTGGAGGCCGCCGACGATATCTGCTACGCGTTGCTCGATCTGGAGGATGGCCTGGAGATGGGTATCCTGCGCTTCGAGGAGGTCGCCCAGGTGCTGATCCAGATCGCCGGCGGTGAGCCGGCGGACTATGCGGCCATGCAGCGTCACGGGGTTTCCCAGCGGCGGCGTATTGCCGCCCTGCGCGGGGCGGCCATGGAGCGGGCGGTGAACGATGTGGGGGCAGTCTTCGTGCAGCACGAGACGGAGCTGCTGGGTGGGCGCCTGCGGCAGGACCTGCTGGAGCTCTGCCATCCGGACCTGGACTGGGGCGTCAAGGCCGCCAAGCAGCTGGCCCGGGAGCGGATCTTCCAGAACGAGCGCAAGGCCAAGCTGGAGATCGGTGCCTATACCACCCTGGGGATTCTTCTCGAGGCTTTTATCGGGGCCGCTCACGAGCTCCACCATACCGGGCGCTCGACCTTCAAGCATCAGCGGGTGCTGGCACTCATCGGCGAGAACACCCCGCGCCCCTCCTGGAGCCTCTATGACAGCTATCGGCGCATGCTGGACTTCATCGGCGGCATGACCGACCACTACGCCGTGGACCTGGCCCAGGAGATGGGCGGCAGGCTGCGGGGGGACTGAGGGATGGATCGCCCGGCTGCGTAAACCTAATCAGCGTTGCCCGGCAGGCGCTCCAGGCGGGCGGCGCGCTCCATCAGTACGCCGATCACGGCGTCGTGGGTCTCGTTATCGAACTCGCCTGGGCAGAGTACGGCGAGCCGATCGGCGATGTTCTCGCCGCTGACCACCAGCAGATCCTCGGGGCCCTGGCGGGCATCCACCTCCCAGCCTGGCAGGGTCAGTACGCCCATGACCGGTACCTTGCGGCCGGTGAGTTCAGAGAGCCATTCGGCCATCCAGCCCGTCAGCTCGCGGGTCTTCTCCAGCGGTTGGCGCTCGCTCCAGCCGGGGAAGCGCAGGCGCGACGTCTCCACGGTGACCAGGTTGATCTCCTTGCCCGTGGGGGTGAAGGGGCGGGTGCGAGCACGGGTCTCCACCACGAAGACGCCGCAGGGGGTGACCACCACGTGGTTGATGCGGGTTCCCTTGGCCGGCACATCGTGGAAGACATAGTAGGGGTGTGCCTCGGGACGGATCAGCCGCTCGAGTTCCTGGCCTACCGCGAGTTCACAGGCCAGGCCCAGCTTCAGGCGCCGAATACGCTGGAAGTCGCGCATCAGCAGGAAGCAGAACAGCAGCACCAGCAGGGTGCTGAACACCCCGTAGAGGGCCCACTCGACCCAGTCCTGCTCGCTGGCGAAGAGCATTCGGCCCATGCCGTAGACCAGTGGCGCCAGAGAGGCGATGGGGCCCAGGGCACCGTTCAGGAACAGGTCGGCGAAGGCGCGGTCCAGGCGGTCACGCAGGGCCTGCCCGGGCTCGCGCAGCGGATGGGCGTCGAAGGGGGAGCGTACCCGGGCGTCGTGCAGGTTGCGCAGCGCCATCACGATCACCGCCAGGGCGGCCAGAGGAAACAGGAAAATCAGGGGTAGCAGGTATTCCAGCCAGGCCATCGGGGTTCCTTGCCCATCAGTGAGGGAGTGACGGTGTGTCGAGGCAGTGGACCCATTCTAGACAACCTCGGCCCTCCGGGGCCATGCTCTTTCGACGCGTGGCACTTTTGGTGCTTTTGGCACTCAGTTAATAGTTGGCACGCAGCAACGTTGGCGTACCGCTACTTTGGCACATCGCAGAGAGGGATCACCGGCATGACGTCAGCGATTCCGGGGATGACGCTGGGCGTCGAGGCGCGGCAGGCGCTGGATGACTTTGCGACCCGCTATCCGCGCCTTGGGGTGCTTACCGGTGCTGGCGTCAGCACCGGCAGCGGCATTCCCGACTATCGCGACCAGCGCGGTGAATGGAAGCGTTCGCCGCCCATGCAGCACCAGCAGTTCATGGGCAACCACGCCGCGCGCCAGCGCTATTGGGCGCGTGCCCTGACGGGCTTTCGGGTGCTCGGCCAGGCGCAGCCCAACCCGGCCCACCGGCTGCTGGCCGAGCTGGAGAGCCTGGGGAGGATCAGCGGGGTGATTACCCAGAACGTTGACGGCCTTCACCAACGGGCCGGGTCGCGGCGGGTCATCGACCTGCACGGTCGTGCCGACCGGGTACGCTGCATGGCGTGCGGGGCGAGTCGCATGCGCCACGCGCTTCACGCCGAGCTGGCTCGGCTCAATCCGCGCTGGGCCGATGTGTCGGCCCTGGCGGCGCCCGATGGCGATGCCGATCTGGAGGCTGACTTCTCCGACTTCCGGGTGCCCGACTGTACCCGCTGCGGCAGCGGCATCTGGAAGCCCGACGTGGTGTTCTTCGGCGATAGCGTGCCGCGGGAGAGCGTGGAGTGCGCCTTTGCGCTGGTGGAGGAGAGCGATGCCCTGCTGGTGGTGGGCTCCTCGCTGATGGTCTTCTCCGGCTTCCGCTTCGTCCGGGCCGCCGCCCGCGATGGCAAGCCCATTGCCTGTTTCAACCTCGGCCGCACCCGCGGCGATGACCTCTACACTCTCAAGCTGGAGGCGCCGGTAGAGGTCTCGCTGGCCGCCCTGCGCGCCTGCTGCGACCCGTGAGCCGGCTCAGCCACCGGCCAGCTTGACGGTGTGGCCGAGCCTCTCCAGCTCCGCCTTGAGCCGCTCGCGATGGTCGCCCTGGATCTCGATCACGCCCTCCTTCACCGCGCCGCCGGTGCCGCACACCTTCTTGAGCCGCTTGGCCAGGGCCTTGAGCTCGGCCTCCGGCAGCGGCACGCCGGATACCGTGGTCACCCCCTTGCCCTTGCGCCCGCTGGTCTCGCGGCGCAGGCGCACGATGCCATCAAGCTCGGCCAGGCGGGCCTGCTCGGCGAGTTCGGCAC
>PWIZ01000427.1 GCA_003560175.1 Halomonas sp.
CCATGTAGTCGAAGCGGGAGAGCAGCTCGTAGAACTCGATGGCCCGCGCCTCGCGGTCCTCTTCGTTGAGCGCCAGGCCCATGGCAACGCGCATGAACATCACCTGGGGCAGCTCGTAGCGCACGTCATCCCGGTGTAGGAAGTAGCGGTCGTAGAGGGTCTGCAGGCCCAGGTAGGTGAAGGCGTTGTCGCGGGTATGGTCCAGCGCCTCGCCCAGGCGCGCCAGGTCGAACTCTGCCAGGCGCGGGTCGAGCTGCTCGAAGGCGACGCCGTGCTCGATATAGGCCAGGAAGGCGGGCCGGTAGAGCTCGGCCATCTCCTGGTAGGTGGCCTCGTCAGCCACGCCGAGGAAGGCGAGGGCCTCGCGGCGCAGGTTGTCCTGCAGCAGGCGGGCAGTGACGTAGGTATAGTTGGGTTCCTTCTCCACCAGGGTGCGGGCGGTCATCATCAGCGCCTGGGAGACGCCGTCGACGGTGACGCCGTCGTAGAGGTTCTTCAGCGACTCCTGGACAATGCGGCCGGGTTCGACGTTGTCGAGGTTCGCACAGGCGTCGTGCACCAGGGTCTCTATGCGGCCCAGGTCCAGCGGGCGCGTGGTGCCATCGGGCAGGGTGACGTTGAGAGAGGGGTGGGGCCTGGCGATATCCCCGGCCGCGTCTCGGGCCCGGGCGTGCGCTTCCCGGTAGAGCACATAGGCGCGGGCTACCTTCTGCTCACCGGCACGCATCAGGGCCAATTCCACCTGGTCCTGTATGTCCTCGATGTGCAGGGTGCCGCCGTCGGGAAGGCGGCGCCGGAAGGCCTGTTCGATGGCCGCGGCGGCATGCTGAACGACGTCGCGGACTCGGGAGGAGGCGTCGGCATTGTCACCCTCCACGGCAATGAACGCCTTGCGCATGGCCACAGCGATCTTGTCAGCATCAAAGGGCACCACATCGCCGGTGCGCTTGATGACGCGCAGGCGTTGCGGGGCGGTGACGGTTACGGATGACGTGTCCGGAGGGGTAGGGGATGGCATGTCGACGTTGTCCCTGACTGATGGGCGAGAGCGGCGGTGAGCGGCCGTGGGATAAAATGTGGCGAAAAGCCGCATACACATGATGTGGTGTTTTGGTCCGCATGGAGGCACAAGATAGTGTGTGTTTCGGAATGCTTCAAGTGGATAAGTCTGTGGATTGGCGGTGATCTTCCTGGGGAACCACTGCCCCTGTGGCGCTTTGCCGCCGTCGTTGTATGGCGACAGGCAGGCGCGCCGGCGGATTTCGGGTATCCTTTAGCCAATGGCGGAATGGCCTCTGGCCCCGCTTTCCCGATCACCTGCCTGTCAGGATGGAATTTGAGGATGGATGAGAGCTTGGACCACCGGGAACAGGATCATGTGCTGATCATCGAGGACGATGAGCGCCTGGCCGACCTGACCCGAGACTATCTGCAGGCCAATGGATTTCGCGTCACCCTGGAGGCCGATGGCGCCCGTGGCGTGGAGCGGATCCTGGCACTGCAGCCGGACCTGGTGATACTCGACCTGATGCTGCCCGGCGAGGACGGCCTGTCGATCTGTCGGCGTGTGCGCGGCGACTATCCGGGCCCGATCCTGATGCTCACCGCGCGCACCGACGACATGGATCAGGTGCTGGGCCTAGAGATGGGCGCCGACGACTACGTGCCCAAGCCGGTGCAGCCCCGAGTCCTACTGGCGCGCATGCGGGCGCTGCTGCGCCGCGCCGAGAGCGCCGAGGCAGTGGCGGAACCGCGGCTCACCTTCGGAAACCTGGAGATCGACAGCGCCACTCGCGAGGCGTGGCTGGACGGCGAGCGCATCGATCTCACCAGCGCCGAGTTCGATCTATTGTGGCTGTTGGCCAGCAACGCCGGCCGGGTGCTGACCCGTGAGGAGATCTTCTCCCAGCTGCGCGGTATCAAGTACGACGGGCAGGATCGCTCCATCGATGTGCGGGTGTCGCGCATCCGGCCAAAGATCGGTGATGACCCCAACCAGCCTCACCGGATCAAGACGGTGCGCAGCAAGGGCTACCTCTTCGTCAAGGAGAGCTGAGCCATGCGGCGGGTCCTGGGCGACAGCACCTTCCTGCGCGTCTATGTGATGCTGGCGCTCGCCCTGCTGCTGACTTTCGGCCTCGCCCTGGTGGGCGTAGCGATGGTCGACCAGGTGCGCCGGGAACACCATCGCGAGCAGCTCGCCGAGGTGCCCATGCGCCTTCTCGCCCAGCGCCTGGAGGCCCTGCCGGCCGATTCCCATGCCGACTGGCTCGAGGCCCAGGCTCGCCGTATCGACCTGACCCCCTCCGTGCTGCCCGTCCAGTCCACGTCCCTGGGTTACTTCACTCGCCTGCGCCTGGAGCGCGGGAAGGTGCTGGTGCAGGAGCGCGAGGGGCGCGGCTGGCGCCTGCAGAAACTGCTGCCCGGCGGAGATCACCTGCTGCAGGTGGATCTCGCCAGCCTCAGCGAACAACAGCTGCGCGGTCTTACCGAGCTGCTCGCAGAGTGGCTCGTAGAGTCTCAACCCGCTGAGCGCCATGCACGGCTGTCGCAGGTGGCCGCGGGCAGCATCTCGGTTGACCTCGGCGATGCCCCGCCGGCCGGGCTGGACGCCTATCAGCTCGGGCGCCTGGCCGATGGCGAGGTGGTCATCCGGCTCTTCCCCGGGCGCTGGGCCATGGCCATGTACCTGGCGCTTCCCGGCGGCGGCGAGGCCAGCTGGATGACCATCGGGCCGGTGGAGGCCTTCGAGCCGGTACCGGGCTCTCTGCAGCTGCTGGTGGTGCTCATTCTGCTGGCGGTGCTCGGGGCGACCATTTACCTGATCGTGCGCGGCGTCGAGGCGCGTATGGCAAGGCTTGAGCTGGCGGCCTCCCGCATCGCTGCTGGTCGGCTCGATACCCGGGTCAAGGTGGAGAGCGGCGACTTCCTCGGCCGGCTGGGTATGGCCTTCAACGGCATGGCTGCCCAGGTGCAGGCACTGCTGCGCGCCCAACAGGATATGATCCGCGCGGTCTCCCACGAGCTGCGCACGCCGGTGGCGCGCATTCGCTTCGCCGTGCAGATGGTCGATGATATGACCGACGACCCGTCGATTCGTCGTCAGCTGCAGGGCATCGACGGTGACATCGAGGAGCTGGACGGCCTGGTCGACGAGATCCTCACCTATGCTCGCCTGGGCAGCGACGCGGTCAACGGTCGCGAGATGCAGGCCAGCCTGGTGGAGTGTCGAGCCATGGTGGAGCGGGTAATCGCCGCGCTGGCGCCGCTGCATGGGCATCTGACCATCGCGCTCGCCGAGGGTCCCGAGGTAGAGGTGCTGGCCGAGGCGCGCTACCTGCAGCGGGCGGTGCAGAACCTGGTGGCCAACGCCTGCCGCCATGCCCGCAGCCGGGTGGTGATCCGCGTAGAGGCCGAGCCCCGACTGGTGCGCATCGACGTGGAAGACGATGGCCCCGGGGTGCCATCCGGTGAGCGGCAGGTGATCTTCAAGCCCTTTGCGAGGCTGGACGACAGCCGCACCCGTAGTTCCGGCGGCTATGGCCTGGGGCTTTCCATCGTGCAGAAGGTGATGATCTGGCACGGTGGCAGCGTGGTGGTAGACGACAGTCCCGACCTCGGTGGTGCGCGCTTTACCCTGCTGCTGCCGCAGCGTCCCGGCACCGGCCAGGGGGTGAGGCCTATGCCGGCTTGATCCCCTCAAGCACTGCAAAGGAGGTCTCTCGGGCGGTGCGCAGGAAGTCCTCCATCCAGGGCGCCTGGCGGGTCTCCTCGCGGATCGCCGCAAACAGCGTGCTCCACACCCCCTTTTCTCCCAGCGCCACCGCCTTCACGTAGTCGCGCTCGAGATACTCGGTGAGGGCCCAGTTGGGTAGCGCACAGACCCCGCGGCCGCTGGCCACCAGCTGCATCATCATGATGGTCAGCTCGGCGGTGCGTAGCTCCTTTGGTCGCACCCCGGCAGGGTCCAGAAACTGGGTGAAGACATCCAGCCGTGAGTGCTCCACCGGGTAGGTGATCAGGGTCTCCTCGGCCAGCGCCTCGGGGGTCACGAATGGCTTGCCGGCCAGGCGATGCTGACGGGCTACTGCCAGCAGGCCCTCGTAGCGGAACAGTGGCTCGTAGTGGATGCCGGCCAGCGGCTGGGGGTCGGCGGTGATCACCAGATCGAGCTGCTCCCGGGTCAGAGCCGGCAGCGGGTCGAAGTGATGGCCGCCCGGGATGTCGATCTCCACCTCCGGCCAGTGGTCGCGGAAGTGGTCGACGGTGGGCATCAGCCACTGGAAGCAGCTGTGACACTCGATGGCCATGTGCAACCGGCCCTGTTCGTTGCCGGCCAGCCGCGCCAGGTCGCGCTCTGCCATGCGTACCAGTGGCAGCACCTGCTCGGCCAGGGTCAGCAACCGCTGGCCAGCGCGGGTGAACTCCACTGGACGGGTCTTGCGCACGAACAGCGAGTTGTCGAGCCGCTCCTCCAGGTCCTTGATTTGGTGGGAGAGGGCGGACTGGGTCAGGTGGACCCGTTCGGCCGCCTCGACGAGGGAGCCGGCGTCGCGCAGTGCGATCAGGGTTCTGAGGTGTCGCAGTTCGAGCATGCCGAGTGAGCCATTTTCATTTTTAAGATTAGGAAGTTTAGTTTGATTCACCCTTGATGGCCAGCCAGACTTTGCTGGATAATTCATCCATTAGGGGTCTTGCAATGAGTATTTCTCATGTTGTCGGCTATCCGCGCATCGGTGCTGATCGCGAACTCAAGCGCGCGGTAGAGGCATACTGGCAGGGAGCGCTGTCGCGAGAGTCGCTCGAGGCCGCGGGGCGCGAGCTGCGCACCCGTCACTGGGCCGACCAGCGCGAGGCGGGACTCGATCTGGTGACGGTGGGCGACTTCGCTTTCTATGACCAGGTGCTGGACCTCTCGGTGACCCTGGGGGCGGTGCCGGCGCGCTTCGCCGCCGAGACCGAGGTGGCCGCCGGCGAGGTGGACCTGGACACCACCTTCCGCATGGCCCGTGGTCGGGCACCCCGCGGCGAACCCGCCGCCGCCTGCGAGATGACCAAGTACTTCGATACCAACTACCACTATCTGGTCCCGGAGCTCCACGCCGGCCAGTCCTTTCGCCTGGCCAGTTCGCGCCTCTTCGATCAGGTGGCCGAGGCCCAGGCGCTTGGCCACGCGGTCAAGGTGACCCTGCTCGGTCCGCTCACCTGGTTGTGGCTGGGCAAGGCCCGCGACGAGGGCTTCGACCGCCTCAGCCTGCTCGAGGCCCTGCTGCCGGTCTACGGCGAGCTTCTTGCGCGCCTGGCCGAGCAGGGCGTGGAGTGGGTGCAGCTCGAGGAGCCGGCCCTGGTGCAGGACCTGCCCCGCGAGTGGCAGCAGGCCTATGAGGCCGCCTACAGCGTGCTCGGTAGGGCCCCGGTGAAGCTGCTGCTGGCCAGCTACTTCGGTGGTCTGGGCGACAATCTTGGCCTCGCCGTGGGCCTGCCGGTGGCGGGGCTGCATATCGATGCCGTGCGCGCCCCCGAGCAGCTCGCGGCGGTGCTCGACCGCCTTCCTACCTACAAGGTGCTTTCGGTGGGTGCCATCGACGGTCGCAACATCTGGCGCGCCGACCTGGCGCTGCTCCGTGAGCGGCTGGCCCAGGCCCGTATCCGGCTCGGTCAGCGTCTGTGGATCGCCTCCTCCTGCTCGCTGCTGCATGTGCCGGTGGATCTCGAACGCGAGATCGAGCTCGACCCGGAGCTCAAGAGCTGGCTGGCTTTCGCCCGCCAGAAACTCGACGAGACGGTGACCTTGGCGCGCCTGCTCGGGGGTAGCGCCACCCAGGTCGACCATGAACGCCTTGAGGCCGCGACCCTTGCCCTGCAGGCGCGGCGCGACTCGCCGCGCATCCACCGCCCCGAGGTGGCCGACCGCCTGGCCGGCGTCGAACCCCTGGACCACGAGCGAGCGAGCTCCTACCCGAAGCGCGCTCTTGCCCAGCGCCGGGCCCTCGACCTGCCGCTATTCCCTACCACCACCATCGGCTCCTTCCCCCAGACCGACGAGATCCGCGCCGCGCGCCGCGCCCTCAAGGCCGGTGAGCTTTCCCTGGAGGCCTACGAGGCCCGGATGCGCGAGGAGATCGCCTATGCCGTAGCGCGGCAGGAGGCCCTGGGCCTCGATATGCTGGTGCATGGCGAGCCCGAGCGCAACGACATGGTGGAGTACTTCGGCGAGCGGCTCGACGGTTACGCCTTCACCCGCTTCGGCTGGGTGCAGAGCTACGGTTCTCGCTGCGTCAAGCCGCCGGTGATCGTCGGCGACGTCAGTCGCCCGGACCCGATGACGGTGCGCTGGAGCCAGTATGCCCAGTCGCTCACCGACAGGCCCATGAAGGGCATGCTCACCGGTCCCGTCACCATGCTGCAGTGGGCCTTCGTACGCGACGATCAGCCTCGCGAGACCACCTGTCGGCAGATCGCCCTGGCGCTGCGTGACGAGGTGCGCGACCTGGAGGCGGCCGGTATCCGTGCCATCCAGATCGACGAGCCGGCGCTGCGCGAGGGGCTGCCGCTACGTCAGGGTGAGTGGCAGGCCTACCTGGACTGGGCCGTGGCCTGCTTCCGGCTCAGCGCCGCGGGGGTGCGCGACGAGACCCAGATCCACACCCATATGTGCTACTCGGAGTTCAACGACATCATCGACTCCATCGCCGCCCTGGATGCAGACGTTATTACCATCGAGACCTCGCGTTCGAACATGGAGCTGCTCGATGCCTTCCAGGACTTCGCCTACCCTAACGATATCGGCCCGGGTGTCTACGATATCCATTCGCCCAATATCCCCGCGGTGGAATGGATGGTGACGTTGATGGAGAAGGCCGCCGAGCGCATCCCGGCAGAGCGGCTCTGGATCAACCCGGACTGCGGACTCAAGACCCGCCGCTGGGAGGAGGTGGAACCGGCCCTGGCCAATATGGTGGAGGCAGCTCGCCAGCTGCGCCGGCGTCTCGGCTAGACGAATGGAGCGGGAGGGGGCAGCGAGACAGAACAGCGGCAGCGTTGAGCCAGCGGGAGCAGCCGCCCTTCCCGGCGGCTGCTATGCTCGGCGAACCAAGGAGTCGCCACCCTCGCAAGGAGATGCCATGTCCCGCCTTCTCGTTCCCGCTGCTCTCAAGGCGGCCCTGCTGCTGGGCGGCTGCGCCACCGCCACCTCGCCGGCGCCGATCACCCCGGAGGGGCACGCACCGCTGTTGCCCTCCACGCTCTTTCCGGGGGGGGCCGACTCCTTCACCTCTTGGCAGTGTAATCCGAACCAGGCGCTGGTCACGGCCGCTTCGGAGGACGAGCTGCGCCTCTGGTCGGCCCACGGCGCCTGGCGGCTTCGGCCCGCCGTGGTGGCCAGCGGCGCCCGCTATGAGCAGGACGACGTCAGCTTCTGGAACAAGGGTGATTCTGCCATCGTGGAGACATCCCGGGGACGGCTGGAGTGCCAGGTCTACATGCAGCGTCAGGCGCTCACCCGCCAGCAGCGCCCCGGAGTCATGTTCCAGGGGCGCGGCAACGAGCCGGGCTGGATGGTACACCTGGCCCATGATCGCCCTGAAGCGACCCTGACCCTGGACTACGGTACCCGGGAGCAGGCGCTGCCCTATCGGGTCACCGCCCTGGACAACGAGGCGGGACGCGTGGTGCTGGCCAGCGGCCGCGGCGATACGCCCTTCGAGCTGCGTATCGAGGCCCGCGCCTGCCTGGATGACATGAGTGGCGAGCCCTTCCCGGCGCGGGTCACCCTGACCGTCGACGGGGAGCAGTATAGGGGCTGCGGCCAGGGCATCGCCCCCTGAAGCACCATGGGCGCTGCTGCGCTCCACAGCTCGCTACGCGCTCATAGGCATCATGTTCGTTTAGGGATGCTTTCGTTTTTATCGAACGAAAAGCGCGGATTTTTGCGCTTTTTATGGCAAATAATGCATCTATCATGGCGGTTACTGTTCTGCTTCCTCTCTCCAAGGAGATCGCCATGACCCGCGTGCTCGTTCTTACCTCTTCCATCCTCGCCGAAAACGGTCAGTCCAAGGCCCTGGCCGAGCGTTTTATCGCCCAGGCCAACACCCGGGGCGGAGTCGAGGTGACCCATCGCGATCTGGTGGCCGAGCAGCTGCCCCACCTGAACTTGGCCGAGCTGGGCAGCTGGCAGGTGGCCGATGAGGAGCGTACCGCCGAGCAGCGCGAGTTGGCCTCACGCTCCGACGAACTGATCGACGAGCTGCGCGCCCACGATCTGGTGGTGCTGGCGGTGCCGATGTACAACTTCGGCATTCCCAGCCAGCTCAAGGCTTGGTTCGACCGCGTGATGCGCGCCGGGTCGACCTTCCGCTACACCGAGAACGGTCCCCAGGGCTTGTTGGAGGGCAAGCGGGCGGTGATCCTGGCGGCTCGCGGTGGCCAGTATGCCGGTACCGAGATGGATACTCAGACCCCGCACCTCAAGCTGATGCTGGGCATGATCGGCATCACCGAGGTGGACACCGTCTTCGCCGAGGGCCTCAATATGGGTGAGGGCAAGCGCGACGCCGCCTTCAAGGAGGCTTGTCAGGCCATCGACGGCCTGGTGGAGCACCTGTAAGCGTTTATCGGCAAAGGCATCGCAACGCAGCGGGGCGGCCAGTTGGCCGCCCCGCTGCGATATTGGCATCGGCTCCGGATCAGCATGGCTCGGGGGTGTCGAGTACCCAGCCGGCACTCACGAACTCGCTGGTGCATAGCGCAGGCTCAGGGGTCATGGCACGTCCGGCCAGCCTCGACAGCGCCTCTCGGGTGCCGCGTGAAGGGGCCTCGAGCTGCTCCGAGATTGCCACCTCCTGCCAGCCATTACCTTCGCGGGTGGCCAGGGTGAAGGCGAAGGGATAAAAGCCGGGAAAGCCCAGCCGCAGGTCGGTGGCTACCAGGGTCTCGCGGCCGTCGAGCGTCCGGGTGTCGTAGCGCAGGAAGGGGCCGGCGAACCAGTCCAGCCGTCGGCCGCGAGGGCTTTCCAAGGCCGCATCCTCCAGCTCGGCACCGCGGCGGTAGGTCTCCACCAGCGGCGGGGTGTCGCCGTCGAGCACGCCCACCAGCAGCTCGTGGTGTTCGTCATCGTGCACCACCGTCACTCGCCACAGCAGGGTGTTGAAGGGGGTGGGCTGGACCAGGCGCGGAGCCTCCTGCAGGCCCCGTTCGGCCAGCACCGGCTCGAGCCGATGCTCCACCAGCTGCTTGGCGCCGAAGGCGAACACCAGATAGGCGCTGGAGAGTGCCAGGCCCCAGGCCGGCCCGCGCCGGCCATTGCCGGTGGCCAGGGCCACGCCGATGCCCACCAGCAGGGGCAGGGTATAGAGCGGATCGATGATAAAGACGATGGGGTAGGCGGTGGGCCGCACGTCCATGGGCCACCACAGCTGGGTGCCGTAGGTGGTCAGGGCGTCGAGCAGCGGGTGGGTGGTCAGGCAGAGCACGTAAAAGAGCCACCAGTGCCAGAGCGGGATCGTCCTGGCCGCCTTCAGCCGCGAGGTAAGTAGAGCAAACAGGGTGCCGAGCCCGGTAAGCACGAACAGCGAGTGGGAGAAGCCGCGGTGCTCGGTGACGTTGGCCACGGCGTCGCCGTAGTCGATGACCACGTCGAGGTCGGGCAGGGTGCCGAGCAGGGCACCCATCAGTACCGCCTTGCGGCCCAGGCGGCGGCCGAGCACAGCACCGCCAACGGCGGCCCCCAGGGCGGCCTGGGTAATCGAATCCATCGGGAGGCGTTCCTCGCAGAGAGTGCCCGGCTATGATGCCACGGGCGAGGGCCGGGTTCCCGAAGACTCAGCCTTGAGCCCAGCGCGGCCCGGCGGCGAGGATGCGCGCCTGCACCGGGCAGTCGTCGCGGTGGGCGCCGGGCAGGTAGCCGGTGCTCATCAGAAACTCCCCGGTGATCTCCGGCCCGGTGAAGCGGAAGGTGAGCTTGAAGAGCCGGACCCAGTCCGCGTGGGGCAGTGGGTGGTGGTGGTCGAGCCAGGCGGCGAAGCTGCCGTGATCATCGCGTAGGGCCTGGAGCACTCGGGCGTTGTGGATCACCGCCTCGACCTTCAGGCGATTGCGAATGATGCCTGCGTCGGCCAGCAGCCGCGCGCGCTCGGCCTCGCCGTAGCCGGCCACCCGACCGATGGCGAAGCCCTCGAAGGCCTCCCGGAAGGCCGCACGCTTCTTCAGCACCGTCAGCCAGGAGAGCCCCGCCTGGTTGATCTCCAGCGCCAGGCGCTCGAACAGGGCCTCGTCGTCGGCCACCGGGAAACCGTATTCGTGGTCGTGATAGGGTCCGTGAAACGGATGGTCCGGGGCCAGGTCACAGTAGTGGCTCATGCTAGGGCTCCCCGTCGCAAGCTGACGTGATCCAGGCCCTTGGCAAGGGCTCTCTCGACGCCGACAATTGTGCCATTACCCTACACCGCTGAGTGCCTGCCATGAAGAGAACGGTTCGCCCCCTTATCGCCGGCGCCCTGCTGGCGCTGCTGGCCGCCCCCGCCTGGGCCGAGCGGCCCTTGGTCGAGATGTACCAGGACCCCAACTGTGGCTGCTGCGGCGCCTGGGCCGACCATCTGGAGGCCCAGGGCTTCACCGTGGAGCGCCACAAGACCCGCGAGATGCGCGATATCAAGATCGAGCAGGGCCTCACCCCGGAGCTTGCCTCCTGCCACACCGCCATGGTCGATGGCTATGTGATCGAGGGCCATGTGCCGGCGGCGGATATCCACCGCCTGCTGGAGGAGCGCCCGGACGTGGCGGGGCTCGCCGTGCCGGGGATGCCCCACGGCTCGCCGGGCATGGAGACCGGCCGTCAAGATGACTACCGGGTGCTGGGCTGGCACCGCGACGACCGCACGCCGGAGATCTTCAACGAGTACACTCACTGATCCAGATCGCCAGTAAAGCCCCGTTTCACTAGATAGTTTCGCTGTAAACGACAAGGAGTTGGCCATGCAGTATCTGCACACCATGGTGCGCGTCAGCGACCTCGATGCCTCGCTGCGCTTCTACTGCGACCTGCTGGGCCTGAAGGAGGTGCGCCGCAAGGAGAACGACAAGGGACGCTTTACCCTGGTCTTCCTGGCCGCCCCCGAGGACGAGTCGCGCTCCGCCGAGCTAAAGGCGCCGGAGCTGGAACTCACGTATAACTGGGATCCCGAGGAGTACACCGGCGGGCGCAACTTTGGCCACCTGGCCTACCGGGTCGACGATATCTATGCCCTCTGCGAAAAGCTGCAGAACGCCGGAGTGACCATCAATCGACCGCCCCGGGATGGCCACATGGCCTTCGTCAGGAGCCCCGACGGCATCTCGGTTGAGCTGCTGCAGAAGGGCGACGCCTTGCCCCCGCAGGAGCCCTGGGCTTCCATGGAAAACACCGGCAGCTGGTAGGTGGCCGGCCACGTGACAAGGAAGAACGACGACCCATGAAGATGACCGTTGTGGCCCGACTGGGCCTGGTGATGGCCGCCGCGACCCTGCTGGCGGCCTGTGGCAGCCGCCCCGATGCGCCGCCGGAGCGTGAGGCGAGCCTCTCGGGCCCGGTGGTGGAACAGCGCTGGAACTTGCTGCTAGTGGGCACCGACGAGCGGCTCTCCCTGCCCGAGCCCGCCTGGTTCCGCATCGCGGCCGACGGGAGCGTCACCGGCAGCGACGGCTGCAACACGATGAATGGCCGGGTGCGCCTGGGCGAGAACCAGCGCATCGAGTTTTCGCAGCTAGCCACCACCCGGCGTGCCTGTCCCCAGGGCGAGGACGCGGCCAGGGTGACCGGCATGCTGGAGACCGCCTACCGCTACCTGATCGATCATGACCGGCTGGTCTTCTTCGGCCCCGATCAGCGAGTGCTGGGCGGCTGGCGCAAGGCCAACTAGGCGAAAACTCCGGCGGCATGGCAACTCGGGGCTGTTCCGTCGACAGGGCCCGGAGCGCCGGACCGACGGGGAGGCGCTGTGAATACTTCCCTGTACGCTACCGATGCCCTGCTTCGCTCTCGCATCCTGCTCCGCTTGCAGGACCGGTGCTGGCCATCCATGGCCAGCCCGTTCGGAGCCATGCTCCTCACCCCTGGCATAGGACCTCCCCTTTGCCCTGTCCCCGGCGCCCCTCGTGATCTGATCTATGGGGCGTTCGCTTTCTAGCGCCCCGGCAGCAGCGCCTGCACCTTGACCATGCCCGCGGTGAGGCCGCGGGCCATGGCCGGTCCCAGCGGGGTGAGCAGGAACCAGGGGGCGATGATCAGGTTGATGGCGAGGGCGCCGAAGTAGACGTCGCTGAACCAGTGGGCGCCGCTCAGGATGCGCGGCGCACTGAGGATCACCGCCGCCACCAGGCTCACCAGCATCACCTTCAG
>PWIZ01000148.1 GCA_003560175.1 Halomonas sp.
AAGAACAACCTTGGAGACGCCCAATGAAACGCCATACCCTGCCCACCGTTGCCGCCCTGGGCCTTGCCATCGCCGCCAGTTCCGTCTCGGCCGACACCGTTCTGCGAGCCTCCCATCAGTTTCCCGGAGGCCAGGGCGACATTCGCGACGAGATGGTCCAGCTGATGGCTCGCCATGTAGAGGAGGCCGACGTGGGCCTGCAGATTCAGGTCTACCCGGGCCAGTCGCTGTTCCGCGCCGGTGAACAGTGGGGCGCACTGGTTCGCGGCCGCCTCGACATGACCCTGCTCCCTCTGGACTACGCCAGCGGCCGGCACCCGGAGTTCTCCGCCACCCTGATGCCCGGCCTGGTGCGCAACCACGAGCACGCCGCCCGTCTCAATGACTCGGAATACATGGGCATGATCAAGGAGGTGATCATGGACAACGGCGCGCGAGTGCTGGCGGACAGTTGGCTGGCCGGCGGCTTCGCCTCCAGCGAGCAGTGCATCACCTCGCCGGACACCGTGACCGGCCAGAACATCCGTGCCGCCGGGCCCGCCTTCGAGCAGATGCTTCAGGCCGCCGGCGCCTCGATCGCCTCCATGCCCTCCTCGGAGGTCTACACGGCCATGCAGACCGGGGTGCTTGACGCCGCCAACACCTCCTCCATGTCATTCGTCTCCTTCCGCCTTTACGAGCAGGTGGAGTGCCTGACCGAACCGGGCGACTTCGCCCTGTGGTTCATGTACGAACCGGTGCTGATCTCCGAACAGGTGTGGCAGGGCCTCACCGAGGAGCAGCAGGCCGCGCTGACCGAGGCCGGCCAGGTCGCCGAGGAATATTTCTCTGCCGAAGCGGCCGCCATCGACCAGAAGATGGTCGAGGTCTACGAGGAGAATGGCATCGAGGTGGTGCGCATGAGCGAGGACGACTACAACGCCTGGCTCGATATCGCCCGAGAGACCTCCTACAAGAACTTCGCCGAAAACGTGCCCAACGGCCAGGCCATCATCGACGCCGCCCTGGCCGTCGAGTGACGCCTTCCCCCAGCGTGATCCGGGCCATCCCCAAGGGGTGGCCCCCATTTTGACAACCGGGAGGAGTCAACGGCCATGGCCAATTCCCCATCCCTTGCTCGACGCCCCGGCGTCATCGGCGGCTACATACGGCTGATGGATGTGCTGTCCCGGGCCAGCGCTTACCTGGCGACGGTGATGTTCATTGCCGGCGTGCTGGTGATCTGCCAGATGGTCTTCATTCGCTACCTGCTCGGCATGAGCACCAGCTGGCAGACGGAGTTCACCGTGTTCTCGGTGACCGGCGCCATGCTGATGGGTAGCCCCTACGTGCTGATGACCGGCGGGCACGTCGCCATCACCATCCTGCCCGATGCCCTGGGCGGCCTAGCCCGCAAGGCCATGCTGCTGCTGGCATCACTCGTCGGGCTCGCCTTCTGCGGCGCCCTGGCCTACGCCTCCTGGGTCTATGTCGCAGAGGCCTACGAATTCAACTGGCGCACCGGCACCGTGTGGAACCCGCTGCTGTGGCCTGCCCTGATGCCCATGGCCGTGGGCACTACCCTACTGACGCTGCAATACGTGGCTGAAATCCTGCGCGGGGAGACCTAAGCATGGATCCGATTACACTGGGCATCATCGTTGCCGTCGTGCTGGTCTTGCTGATGGCGATCGGCACGCCGATCGCCTTCGCCCTGGGCGGCGTGTCGCTGCTCGCGCTGCTCTATGATCGCGGGCTCCCCGAGCTGATCTATTTCGGCGAGACCTTCTTCGACAGGATCGCCGAGTTCGGCTTCGTGGCCATCCCGATGTTCATTCTGATGGGCGCGGCCGTGGCCTCCTCACCCACCGGACGCGACCTCTACCGCTCGCTGGACCTGTGGATGGGTCGGCTGCCCGGGGGGCTGGCCGTCTCCAACATCGGCGCCTGCACCATCTTCTCTGCCCTCTCTGGTTCGTCTCCCGCCACCTGTGCCGCCATCGGCAAGATGGGGATCCCCGAGATGCGCAACCGGGGCTACCCGGACGGCGTCGCGGCCGGCTGCATCGCCGCCGGCGGCACCCTGGGCATCCTGATACCGCCCTCGGTGACCATGATCATCTACGGCATCTCCACCGAGACCTCCATTGGTCGTCTGTTCATGGCGGGGATAATGCCCGGGCTGATGCTCGCCGGCCTGTTCATGATCTGGACCATGATCGCCTGCCGCCTGGAGGGGGGCTACAACAACCCCATGTCCCAGACCGCCGAGCGCGTGAAGGAGAACATCAAGGCCAACATCGATACCAACCTCAAGGCTATGGTTCGTGTGGTGCCCTTCCTGCTGGTGATCGCCGGCATCCTGTTTGCCCTCTACGGCGGGGTGGCCACACCCTCCGAGGCGGCCGGGGTCGGGGCGTTCCTATGCGTGGCCCTCGCCGTGCTGATCTACCGCATGTGGCAGGTCAAGCCGATCAAGCTG
Organism: Halomonas sp.; assembly: GCA_003560175.1. Taxonomy (GTDB): domain Bacteria; phylum Pseudomonadota; class Gammaproteobacteria; order Pseudomonadales; family Halomonadaceae; genus Halomonas. The sequence continues at coordinate 2,462 of PWIZ01000148.1, forward strand.
ATCATGCGTGATTCGCTGCGCGAGAGCGTAATGATCATGCTGGTGATCGCCACCGCGGAGGTGTTCGCCTATGCCCTGTCGTCGATGTTCATCACCCAGACCATTGCCGCCGCGATCAGCGATCTGGACGTCAACCGCTGGGTGCTGATGGGCATCATCAACCTCTTCCTGCTGGTGGCCGGCTTCTTCCTGCCGCCGGTGGCGGTGATCGTGATGACCGCGCCGATCCTGCTGCCGATCATCCTGGCGGCCAACTTCGACCCCTACTGGTTCGCGGTGATCCTCACCATCAACCTGGAGATCGGTCTGATAACGCCACCCGTGGGCCTCAACCTGTTCATCATCAAGGGTATTGCACCGGATATCTCCCTGCGCGACATCCTCATGGGCAGCCTGCCCTACGCGCTATGCATGGTGCTGGGAATCCTCCTGCTGTGCTTCTTCCCGGGCATCGCCCTGTGGCTGCCCAACCTGATCATGGGCTAACGGAGACGAGAGCATGAACATGAGCTTTCTGCAGGAGCTGTTCAACAGCATCACACGGCGGGACGCCCTGCGCCTCCGGCGCCGCGCCGATGCCCCACCCCCCCAGCATGGTGAGGTGGTCGAGGCCTGCTCGGCGCTGCTGGCCAGCGACGGCGAGGCCTCGAGCATCGCCCTGGCGAGCCGCGCCCTGGTGCTCTACCAGGGGCTCTCGCCGGAGGAGAAGGTCGCCTTCTTCGAACGCCTGGCGGCGGATTTCGCCGCCGAGCCCGAGGCGATCGACGGCGCCTATGCCGCCTATCGGGAGGCGCGGGATAACGAGACCCTGCAGGCGCTGTTCATGGCCTGCGAGCCGCGCCGCCAGGAGCTGTTCCGGCGGCTCAACCTGGCCAGCGACGGCACCCATGCGCTGGTGGAGATGCGCGAGGACCTGCTCGCCCTGCTGCGCGAACGATCCGATTTCACCGGCATCGACCGGGACTTCGCCCACCTGTTCGGCTCCTGGTTCAACCGCGGCTTCCTGGTGCTCAAGCGCATCGACTGGAACACCCCGGCCTCGATCCTGGAGAAGATCATTCGCTACGAGGCGGTCCACGAGATCCAGGACTGGGACGACCTGCGCCGCCGCCTAGACGCCCGCAATCGCCGCTGCTTCGCCTTCTTCCATCCGGCGATCGGCGACGAGCCGCTGATCTTCGTGGAGGTGGCGCTGTGTAAAGGCCTGCCAAACCGCATCCAGCCGATCCTGGCCGGCGAGGACGGCGGCGTGGAGGACCCCGAGGATGCCGATAGTGCCGCCTTCTTCGGCATTAGCAACTGCCAGACCGGCCTGCGCGGCATCTCCTTCGGCAACTTCCTGATCAAGCAGGTGGTCCAGGAGCTCAAGCACGAATTGTCGCAACTCAAGTATTTCGTGACCCTGTCACCGGTGCCGAGCTTTCGACAGTGGCTCGAGGAGCGCCGCCACGACGAGAGCCTACCCAGGGCGCTGCGCGAGACCCTCGGTGAACTCGACGCGGCAGAGTGGCAGCGGGAGCCCGAACGGGCGGCGAAGCTCGAGGCGGTGGTCAAACCGCTGGCCGCTCGCTACCTGGTTCACGAGAAGAACGCTCGCGGCAAGCCGCTCAACCCGGTGGCCCGTTTTCACCTGGGCAACGGCGCCGAGCTGCACCGGATCAACTGGCTGGGTGACGTCTCAGCCAAGGGGCTTAGGCAGGCCGCCGGCCTGATGGTCAACTACCTCTATGTGCTCGACGACATCGAGCGCAATCATGAAAACTATACCGCCAACGCCACCGTGGCCTCTTCGAGCGACGTCCGAGACCTCGCCCGCAAGGCTCGGAAGATGGCCAAGGGAGAGAACAGCAAATGAACCACAACCTCTTCGCAACCTTCGCCAAGCGCATGCGCGAACGCGACGACGCCGACTTCATCACCACCCGCGAGGGTCAGCGCTACTCCTACGCCGACGCCCTGGCCGCCAGCGCCCGCCTGGCCGGTGCGCTGACCGGTATCGGCGTACAGCAGGGGGATCGGGTCGCCGTCCAGGTCGACAAGAGCCCCGAGGCCATCCTGCTCTATCTGGCCTGCCTGCGCATCGGCGCGGTCTATCTTCCTCTCAACACCGGCTACACCGGCGAGGAGATCCGCTATTTCCTCTCCGATGCAGAGCCGGCGCTGTTCGTCTGCCGCGCCGCCGTACTGGACGAAGCACAGCGGATCGCGACCGAGACCGGCTGCCCGGCGGTGGAGACCCTGGGCACCGCCGCCGACGGCAGTCTGATGGAGAAGGCCGCCGCCGCCACGCCCCGGGAAGATATCGTGCCCCTGGGCGAGCGGGACCTGGCGGCGATCCTCTATACCTCGGGCACCACCGGGCGCTCCAAGGGCGCCATGCTGACCCACCGCAACCTCGGCTCCAACGCCGAGACCCTGAGCCAGGCCTGGCACTTCACCCCCGAGGACCGGTTGATCCACGCCCTGCCGATCTTCCACACCCACGGCCTCTTCGTGGCCTGCAACGTCACCCTGATGACCGGCTCGAGCATGCTCTTCCTGCCGAAGTTCGACGCCGATGTAATCTTCGAGGAAATGCCTCGCGGCAGCGTGCTGATGGGCGTGCCCACCTTCTACACCCGCCTGGTGGCCGACGACCGTCTGACGCCGGAGGTGACCGCCAACATGCGCCTGTTCGTCTCCGGCTCGGCGCCGCTCACCGCCGAGACCCACCAGGCCTTCGAGGAGAAGACCGGCCACGCCATCCTCGAGCGCTACGGCATGACCGAAACCAACATGAACACCTCGAACCCCTACGACGGCGCCCGCCGCGCCGGGACCGTGGGCCGGCCGCTGCCCGGGGTGGAGATCCGCATCACCGACCGCGAGACCGGCGAGGAGGTCCCCCAGGGCGAGATCGGCATGCTCCAGGTGCGCGGCCCCAACGTCTTCATCGGCTACTGGCGCATGCCCGAGAAGACCCGTGAGGAGCTGCTGGAGGACGGCTTCTTCATCACCGGCGACCTGGCCATAGTCGACGACCAGGGCTATGTGCACATCGTCGGCCGCGACAAGGACCTGGTGATCTCGGGGGGCTACAACGTCTATCCCAAGGAGGTCGAGCAGCTGATCGACGAGTTGGAGGAGGTCTACGAGTCGGCGGTGGTTGGACTGCCCCACCCCGACTTCGGCGAGGGGGTCACCGCCGTGGTGGTGCGGCAGGCCGGCTCAAGGATCAACGAGGCCGGGGTGCTCGCCCACCTCAATGGCCGGCTGGCGAAGTACAAGCAGCCCAAGAAGGTGTTCTTCGTCAACACCCTACCCCGCAATACCATGGGCAAGGTGCAGAAGAACGAGCTCCGCAAGCAGCTTCAGGACACCTACCGCTGAAGGGCATGCCTCATGTCACGACTGCCTGCCCCCCTGCCCCCCTGACCGACGCCAGGGCCCTGGCCTTCGCCGCCGGCGAGCCCGTCAAGAACCTGGCCGAATAACGAAGGACTTCAGCCGCCACGCGCCTGGGAGCTCATGGCACTGCCCGAGGCCGGGCGCTCCACCTCGAAGAGGTCGCTGCAACGGGCATAGTCGTTGCCGGCCATGCGCCCGATGGGCCGGAGCCCCTCGGTGCTCACATGGCGGCCGTCCCACAGGACGTCGCCGATATGGATCGACACCACCTCGGCCAACACCAGGTTGCCGGCCAGCGGCTGGTCGCCGAAGCGGATGATCTCCCGCAGCCGGCAGCCGAAGGCCACCGGGGCGCCGGCTACCCGAGGCACCGAGACGCCGGCCATGGCGATCTTCTCCAGCCCCACGTGCACGAACTCGTCCTCGCCGTGGGCCAGCCCCGCACTGGTGGCGTTCATCTCCGCCACCAGCCCCTCGCCACCGATATGCACCACGCACTCCGGCACCTCGCCCAGGTTGCGAATGGTGTCCTTGGGATTGGCGTCACCGTCGAGCAGCGGCGAGAAGCCCAGCACCGGCGGGTTGACGCTCACCACATTGAAGAACGAGAAGGGCGCCAGGTTGGCATTGCCTCGACCGTCCAGGGTCGAGACCCAGGCGATGGGCCGCGGGCAGATGCTCCCCGAGAGCAGGCGGTAGATCTTCCCCGGGCTCAGCCCGTGTTCCTCCAGCAGGTAGTCGCTCATGGTTGGGGCTCCGTCGGGATGGTGCTCCTGATGGTAGCCCATCTCACCCACCGCTGTGGCACCATGTGGCGACTGTCATTACCCCGGCACCCAGCGAAGGAACCGCGCCATGCCCGCCCTCGACGACTCCGCCCTGCCGCCCGGCTTCATGGTCATCCACGGCAACCGCCTGGAGGATCTGCGCGGCGTGGCGATGGAGTGGATGAAGCGCCATCCGCTCGGCCCGCTGGAGAACGAGACGATTCTGGTGCAGAGCAACGGCATCAGCCAGTGGCTCAAGCTGGCACTGGCCGCCGACGAACGGGACGACGGCACCGGCGGCTCGGGCATTGCCGCGGCGCTGGATATCACCCTGCCGGCGCGCTTCCTGTGGCAGGCCTATCGCGCGGTGCTCAACCATGTGGATCAGGATCCCCATGCGGTGCCGGCCACCTCGCCCTTCGACAAGTCCCGGCTGCTGTGGCGGCTGCTGCGCCTGCTGCCGGAACTGATGGAGCGCGAGGCGTTCGCCCCCCTGCGCCAGTTCCTCGCCCAGGACGACGACCTGCGCAAGCACTACCAACTCGCCGAGCGCCTGGCCGATCTGTTCGATCAGTATCAGGTCTATCGTGCCGACTGGCTCGACGCCTGGGGCCGCGGCGAGGACGTGCTGATCTCCGCTCGTGGCGAGGCCCAGACGCTTCCCGACGCCCAGCGCTGGCAGCCCGCCCTCTGGCGCGCCGTGGGCGAAAGCGTCGCCGCCGACGTAGGCGACCCGGGCATTGCCTCCAGCCGCGCCATGGTGCACCGGCGCTTTATGGACGCCGCCGGCCTGCTCGACGCCAACCAGCGCCCGCCCGGCCTGCCGCGCCGGGTGATGGTGTTCGGCATCTCCTCGCTGCCCCAGCAGGCCCTGGAGGCGCTGGCCGCCATCGCCCGCTGCTGCCAGGTGGTGCTCTGCGTGCACAACCCCTGCCAGCACTACTGGGCGGACATCATCGAACACAAGGAGCTGCTCAGGGCCGCGAGCCGCCGGCAGCCGCGCAAGCAGGGCATGCCGGAACGCCTCGACGTGCTTGGCGACGCTGACGGCAGTGGTGATGGCGCGGAGAGCCTGCACCTCCACGCCCAGCCGCTGCTGGCCGCCTGGGGCAAGCAGGGCCGCGACTACCTGCGCCTGCTCGACGAGCACGACGACAGCCAGCAGTACGCCGGCCTGTTCGCCGCCGACTCGCTGCGCATCGACCTGTTCGAGCCGTGCGTCAACAGCCGCGGTCAGGCGCGCCTGCTCAACCAGCTGCAGGACGACATCCGCGAGCTGCGCCCGCTACACGAGACCCGCGACGCCTGGCCGGCGATCGATACCCGGGCCGACGACTCCATCGTCTTCCACGTCGCCCACAGCCCCCAGCGCGAGGTGGAGATCCTCCACGACCAGCTGCTTGCCGCCTTCAGCGCCGACCCGGACCTGCGCCCGCGGGACATCATCGTGATGGTGCCGGACATCGACCACTACGCGCCGCATATCCAGGCGGTCTTTGGTCAGTATCAGAAAAACCAACTGGAACGTGACGACCCGCGCCATATTCCCTACACCCTCTCCGATCAGGGCAGCCGCCATCGCCTGCCGCTGCTGATCGCCCTGGAGACCCTGCTGCGCCTGCCGGAGCTGCGCCTCTCGGTGAGCGAGCTGCTCGACCTGATCGAGGTGCCGGCGCTGCGCACCCGCTTCGGCATCGCCGAGGAGGACCTGCCGACCCTGCGCCGCTGGATCGAGGGCGCCGGCATCCGCTGGGGCCTTCACGGCCAGCAGCGCGCCAGCCTCGACCTGCCCGGCGGCATGGAGCAGAACACCTGGGCCTTCGGCCTGCGCCGGCTACTGCTCGGCTATGCCGTGGGCGAGGCGGCCTCCGGCCCCTGGCAGGGCATCGAGCCGTTCGACGATATCGGCGGCCTCGACGCCCAACTGGCCGGCCCCCTGGCCAGCCTGCTGGAGAGCCTGGAACGCCAGTGGCACGCCCTGGGCGAGCCTACCGACGTGACCGGCTGGGTGCAGCGCCTGCGCCAGCTGCTCGAGGAGAGCTTCGGCGGCGACGACGCCCAGGACAGCCTGATGCTGGCGCAGCTCGAACAGGCACTGCAGACCTGGCAGGAGAGCGCCGAGGAGGCCGGGCTGACCCGCGACCTGCCGCTCTCGGTGGTACGCGAACACTGGCTGGCTCAGATCGACGAGCACAGCCTTTCCCAGCGCTTCATGGCCGGCGCGGTCAACTTCGCCACCCTGATGCCGATGCGCGCCATCCCCTTCAAGCGCGTCTGCCTGCTGGGCATGAACGACGGCGACTACCCGCGCAGCCATCCGCCGATGGACTTCGACCTGATGAACGGCGACTACCGCCCCGGCGACCGCTCCCGCCGCGAGGACGACCGCTACCTGTTCCTCGAAGCGCTGCTATCGGCCCGGGACCAGCTCTACGTCAGCTGGCTGGGACGCAGCATCGTCGACAACGGCGAGAAACCGCCCTCGGTGCTGGTCGGCCAGCTGCGCGACCACCTCGAGGCCGGCTGGCGCCCCTCGGATCCGGGCGAGGAGGACGACGACCTGCTCGCGGCGCTCACCACCAAGCACCCGCTGCAGCCCTTCAGCCGCCGCTACTTCGCCACCCCGCAGCAGCAGGCCGCCCGCCGCGTCGCCGAGCGGCGGCTGTTTACTTACGCCCATGAGTGGCACGAGGTGCACACAGAGACAGCCCCGGCATCGCCCTTTGAGGCGCTGGGCGAATTCAGCCAGGAGAGCCCGTTCACACTGGTCCAGCTCGGCAATTTCCTGCGCGACCCGGCCCGGGCCTTCTTCAATACCCGGCTCAAGGTGTTTCTCGACCAGGAGGACCTCACCAGCCTGGATCACGAGCCCTTCACCCTGGATGGCCTGGCCAACTGGCAGCTGCAGGATCGGCTGATCCAGGTGCAGCGCCGCGCCGTGGACGCCGGCCACCCGCGCGAACCCGCCATGCTCGACGCCCTCGACCGTCTGCAGGGCCAGGGCGTTCTCGCCATGGGCGCCTTCGGCCAGCGCATGCGCGAGCAGCTGATCGAGCCGATGCCGGACCTGTTCGAGGCCTATGAGGCGGCCCTGGCGGCGTGGCCCCACCCCGTGGCAGAGCCCGAACCGGTAAGGCTCAATATCCCCGGTGCCCCGCCCCTGGAGGATTGGCTCGACGACCTGCGCCGCGACGCCAACGGCCAGCGCTGCCGCCTGCTGCTCTCCAGCAGCAGCCTGATCAAGAAGGGCAAGTACCACTGGCACCACCTGCTGCACCCCTGGGTCGCCCACCTGGCTGGTCACCTGGAGGGCGAGCCCATGACCACCCAGCTGCTCTCCAAGGCGGGGAGTGTGACGCTGCCGCCCCTCAACCCGGAGGTGGCCCGAGAGCAGCTTCGCGAGATCATCAAGGCGTGGCAGGCCGACATGCAGGCGCCGCTGCCGCTGGCCCTCGGCACCGCCTTCGTCTGGCTCAGCAAGTTGGGCACGCCCGAGTCCGAGCGCGACAGCGACGCCTGGCACGCCGCCCGCAAGGCCTACGAGGGCGATGATTACAACGCCGGCGAAGTGGACCGCAACCCCTATCTGGCCCACCGCTGGCCCAGCTTTACCGCGCTGTATGAGGCCCGCCACGCCGCCGGAGGCTTCGCCGAGCTGACCCAGCGGCTGCTCGCCCCGGTGCATCTGGCCGTCAAGGGCGACAAGCAAGAGAGCAGTAAGACAGAGAGCGGAAAGAAGGGGAGCCAGACATGAGCGACGCCACCCAGCTTGATCCCCTCGACTTTCCCCTCCACGGCAGCCGCCTCATCGAAGCCAGCGCCGGCACCGGCAAGACCTTCACCATCGCCCTGCTCTACGTGCGGCTGGTGCTGGGCGCCCGCTCGGCCGAAGACGACGCCGCCTTCCAGCGCCCGCTGACGCCGCCGGAAATTCTCGTCGTCACCTTCACCAATGCCGCCACCCAGGAGCTGCGCGAGCGGATTCGGGCGCGGCTGGTGGAAGCCGCCGGTGTCTTTTTACAGGCGCCCGAAGCCGCGTCCGACATTGACCAAGCGTCGGGAGCAGGATGTAGCGGAGGTCCTATGCCAGGGATGGCATCGGTAGCGCCCAGGGATGGGTTCACAGCGCCTCCGCGAAATCCTGCTGACGAAGCGACTGACCAAGGTGGCGCAGGATCAGCCCCTACGCCACACGATCCGCTGCTGATCGGCCTCCGCGACCAATACGATCCCGCCAGCTGGTCCGCCTGCGCCCGGCGCCTGCAGCTCGCCGCCGAGTGGATGGACGAAGCCGCCGTCTCCACCATCCACAGCTGGTGCTACCGCATGCTGCGCGAGCACGCCTTCGACAGCGGCAGCCTCTTCTCGCTGAACCTGGAGAACGACCAGACCGAGCTGGAGCTCCAGGTGGTGCGCGACTACTGGCGTAGCTTCTACTACCCCCTCGGCGCCGACGAGCTGGCCGCCGTGGTGCGCCACTGGCCCTCCCCCGAGGCGCTGCACGCCGCCGTGCGCGACCTGATGCCCGAGTGTGCCGCGCTGGACAGCAACGCCCCGCCGCCGACCGAAACGGTGGCCAACGCCCAGCGCGAAACCGCCCAGCGCCTGGCTGAGCTCAAGGCGCCGTGGCCCCGGTGGGTCGAGGAGTGCGAGGCGCTGTTCGAGGAGGCCGCTCGGCAGAAGGCCTTCAAGGGCCAGAGCTTCAACGCCCGCAGCCGCGCCAACTGGCTGGGGGCGCTGCGCGAGTGGTGCCAGAGTGACGCCACCTGGCCAGGCCTCACCGACGCCGCCTGGAAACGCCTCACGCCTCAGGGCATGGCGGATATCTGGCTCAAGGGCGAGCCGCCCAACCACCCGGCCCTGGCCGCGTTGGAGGCCCTGCAGGACGAGCTCAACGCCCTGCCCGCTCCCTACGCCGACCTGCTCACCCACGCCGTGCACTGGTGCCGCGCCCGGCTCGACCGCGAGCAGGAGCGCCGCGCCGAGATGGGCCCCAACGAGCTGCTGACCCATCTCGACCGCGCCCTGGCCGGCCCCAACCGCGAAGCCCTGAGCGCCCAGATCCGCCGTCAGTTCCCGGTCGCCCTGGTCGACGAGTTCCAGGACACCGACCCGGTGCAGTACCGCATCTTCGACTGCGTCTACCGTATCGGCGAGAACCGCTCCGAGTGTGGCGTTTTCCTGATCGGCGACCCCAAGCAGGCGATCTACGCCTTCCGCGGCGCCGACATCCACACCTACCTGCGCGCCCGCCGCGACACCGCAGGCCGCCACGTCACCCTGGGCACCAACTTCCGCTCCAGCACCGCCATGGTCGAGGCGGTCAACCGCTGCTTCGCCTTCGCCGAGACCCACCCGCCCGGCGCCTTCCTGTTCAAGGAGAGCGATGGCAGCAACCCCGTGCCGTTTGCGGCGGTCGCGGCCAAGGGCCGCAAGGACGTGCTGACCCGCCAGGGCCAGCCGCTGCCCGCCATGACCCTGTGGCAGTTGGACAGCGACGAGCCGCTCTCCAAGAGCGCCTACCACGGCGTGATGGCCGAGCGCTGCGCCTCGCAGATGGTCGAGCTGCTCAACGAGGGGCAAGGCGGCCTGACCGGCTTCCGGAATGCCCAGGGCGACCTCCAGCCGCTCAAGCCCTCCGACATGGCGGTGCTGGTCAACGGCCTGGGCGAGGCGCGGGCGATCCGCCAGGCGCTGGT
>PWIZ01000254.1 GCA_003560175.1 Halomonas sp.
CGATGGTGGCCTGGCCGCCGCCGTCGGAGATCACCGCTACGCGCTTGCCGCGGGCCTTCTGCAGCAGGCCCAGCCCCTCGGCCACCGGCAGGATCTCGTCGGAGTGCTGCACCACGCTGACACCCACCTGCTTGAGCAAGTCCACGGTCATGGCGTAGCTGCCGGCCAGCGCCCCGGTGTGGGAGCTGGCCGCCTTCTGGCCGGCCTCGGTGGAGCCGGACTTGTAGACCACCACCGGCTTCATGGCCGTCACCTCACGGGCCACCTCGAGGAACTTGCGCCCGTCGCGAAAACCTTCCACATAGAGCGTGGCGACCCGGGTGTGCTCGTCCTCACCCAGGTAGCGCAGGTAGTCGTTGAAGCCGATATCGCTCTGATTGCCCGGGCCCACGTAGGTGGAGAACCCCACCTGACCGTTGTACTGGGCCTCCAGCGCCAGGGAGAGCAGCATGTTGCCGGACTGAGAGATGATGCCCACCCCGCCGGGCTTGACGTTATCCAGCGACAGCAGGTTGATCTGATGATGCAGGTTAAAGATGCCCGAGGTGTTGGGGCCGATAATGCGTACGCCGTGGGCGCGGGCCTTTTCCATCATCTCGCGCTCGAGTTCGGCCCCGTCCCCGCCGATCTCGGCGAAGCCGCTGGCGAGAATCACCGCCCCCTTGATGCCGCGACGACCGCACTCGGCGATCAACCCCGGCACCGAGGCGGCCGGGGTACAGATCAGCGCCAGCTCCGGGTTGCCGGGAATCGCCGTGACCGAAGGCCACGCCTTGACCCCGAGGATCATGTCGGCCTTGGGGTTGACCGGATAGATGTCGCCCCGATAGCCATCCTTGATCAGTCCGACCATGGCCTTGTAGCCGCGCTTGGTGGGATCGGCGGAGGCGCCCACCACCGCGATACCCGAGGGCGCCAGGATGTCGTGGAGGGGGCTGCGAGTCGGGAGATGTCCTTCGATGGGATTCATGGCTAGTGACCTTGGCGTCTGGTGCGCTGTAGAGAGTCGCGAAAACGGGTTCATGAGCCCGGCGCGCCGGGCATGGGGCATGAGCGAGGCGTGTCGGGGTTACTTGCCCTGAAAGCGCGGGGTGCGCTTCTCGGCGAAGGCATCGACGCCTTCCTGCCAGTCCCGGGTGGTGCCGACGAAGGTCATCCCCTCGAGCTCGGCGGTCAGACAGGCATCCAGGGTCCGCTCACCGGAGAAATTGAGCTGCTCCTTGGCCAGTGCCATGGAGAACGGCGCCTTGCTCGCCACCTTCTCGGCGAAGGTCAGGGCGCTCTCGAAGAAGCCCTCATCGGCATGGCAGCGGTTGGCCAGGCCGATACGCACCGCCTCGGCACCGTCGATTCGCTCCCCCAGGAACACCAGTTCGCGAGCCTTGGCCAGGCCCACCAGGCGCGGCAGCAACCAGGTCACGCCGCCACCCAGGAAGTTACCGATGGAGACCTCCGGCAGGCCGATCTGGGCACTCTCGGCCATCAGCAGGAAGTCCGAGGCGATGGCGAGTTCTGCCCCGGCGCCCAGCGCATAGCCGTTGACCGCGGCAACGACCGGGGTCTGCATCTGCATCAGGCGCTTGCAGACGATCTGCTCGCCCTGCAGGTACTGGCGGCGATCGAAGGCGGTGCGGCCCTCCTTGTGCTCCTTGAGATCAGCGCCCACGCAGAAGGCGCGGCCCTCCCCGGTGATCAGCACGACACGCACCTCGACGTCGGCCTCAGCACGGGTCAGGGCATCGTTGAGCTCGCCGTACAGCGCTTCGGTCACGGCGTTCAGGCGATGGGGGCGGTTGAAGCGGATCTCCTGCACCTGGCCGTGGCGGCGTGTGATCAGTGTCTCGTAGTCCGGTGAGGAAAGGGTCTGCGAAGGGAGGTTCGGGGACTGACTGGGGTCTTGGCTCATCTAGGGCGGCACTCTAATAGACGTGGCAAACAGGGACGTGGCGGATGGATTCGATAAACCACGACGATAGCTTATCGTCGTGGAAACAAACGTGTCATTATCGTCACCACGGCAGCACGCTTGTTCTGAGACACATCCTAGCCAAGGGCCCCATGCAGGTCAATACGCACGTGTCGCATTTTTTCCAAAGAGAAACGATTGTTTCACTTGGGGCGTCATCCATCGGGTACAATGGCGGCCCTGCGACACCCAACCCAGGAGAACAGCGTGCTGGAACAGGATCGACGTGACGACACGGAGCCAGCTTCCGACAGCGGCCCCGCTCGACTGGACACCGTGAACCGGCAGCTCGCCGAGGCCTATCCGGAGCTCAGCCCCCAGCTGAAGCTGGCCGCCGGCTATGTGCTGGAGCACCCGGTAGAGATCGCCTTCCAGTCGATCCGCAAGTCCGCCGCCGCCGCCGAGGTGACCGCCTCGACCCTGGTGCGCCTGGCCAAGCGCCTGGGCTTCGAGAGCTTCGATCAGTTCCGGGAGGTGTTTCAGTCGGCAGTGCAGGCGGGCCCGGTGGAGCTCTCCGGGCGCGCCAGCCAGCTACGCAGCCTGGCCAGCCAGACCGACGACCAGGTATTTCTCGACGTGGGCGACGCCGCCTTCGACAACATCGGCCGGCTGTTCACCGCCGACAATCAGCAGCGCGTCCGCGAGACGGCCCGGCGGCTGCTGGCCGCGGAGAAGATCGCCGTGGTGGGGTTCCGGGACACCTTCGCCTGCGCCTACCACTTCGCCTACGTGGGGCGCATCGCCATGCCCAATATCCAGCTGATTCGCGGCCAGGAAGGGGGGCTGCTGACCGAGCTGGCCCCCTTCGGCGTGGGCGACGTGGTGGTGGCCTTCGGCTTCGAGCCCTACTGCGCCGAGACCATGCGCGCCCTGGAGATCACCCGGGCGGCGGGCGTCAGCGCCATCGTGGTCACCGACACCATGCGCTCGCCGCTGGTGCCGGGGGCCAGCATTACCTTCCCGGTCGCCAACGCCACGCCGCACTTCTTCCCGTCGATTCTCTCGGCGATCACCCTGATCGAGGTGCTGCTGGCGGAGTGCGTGGCCTTCGGCCCCGACGACCTGGTCGACAACGTGGCCAGCTTCGAGTCCCGGATGCGCGCCATGGGCGCCTACGTGGAGCAGGGGTAGGAGTAAAAGTAGGAACGAGTCGCCCCGGGACAGTTCAGCCGGCAGCCGAGCCGTCAGAGACCCAGCAGCCGCTCGATGGCGGCCATGTCGAGGTGCTGCTCCAGGGCATCCGCCAGACGCTCGAGCTCCGCCTGGCGATGGGCGGCCAGGTCCACCGCCGTATCGTTCTCATCCAGACCACAGCGACCCAAGAGCGCCGCACAGCTCTCGGCGGTGTCGAAGAGCCCATGCAGATAGGTACCCATCACCCGGCCATCCTCGCTGATGGCACCCTCGGGCCGCCCCGCCAGCTCGCAGAACGGCCGCGCCAGCGCAGGCCCTGCGCTGAACCCATGGTGAATCTCGTAGCCGGCGATCGGCACGCCCTCGGGCAGCAGCCGGCCGCTGACGTTGCGCAGCTGCTTGGCGGCCCCCATGCGGGTCTCGAACTCGAGCAGACCGAGCCCTTGGGTGGTGCCGGGCGAGCCGTCATGCCCTTCGGGGTCATGGATGGCCTGCCCCAGCATCTGGAAGCCGCCACAGATGCCGAGCACACGCCCGCCGTAGCGCAGATGGCGCCGGATGGCGCCCTCCCAGCCCTGGGCGCGCAGCCAGGCGAGATCGCGGCGCGTGCTCTTGCTGCCGGGCAGGAGGATCAGGTCGGCGGGCGGCATCGCTTGATCCGACCCCACGAAGGTGAGCTCGACGCGGGGATGCAGCCGCAGCGGGTCGAAGTCGTTGTGGTTGCTGATGCGCGGCAGGGCCGGCACCGCCACCCGCAGCGCCGGCTCACCGACCTGGCGGCCGGAAAGGCCCAGGCTGTCTTCGGCGTCCAGCAGCAGGCCCTGCAGATAGGGCAGCGTGCCCAGCACCGGCTTGGCGGTATGCGCCTCCAGCCAGTCGAGCCCCGGCTGTAGCAGCGCCAGGTCGCCGCGGAAGCGGTTGATGATAAAGCCCCGGGTGCGAGCTCGTTCGCTCTCGCTAAGCAGCTCGAGCGTGCCCACCAGCTGCGCAAAGACCCCGCCGCGGTCGATATCGCCCACCAGAATCACCGGGCAGTCCACCGGCTCGGCGAAGCCCATGTTGGCGATGTCGTTCGCGCGCAGGTTGATCTCCGCCGGACTACCGGCCCCCTCGGCGATGATCACATCGAAGCGCGCCGAGAGCGCCTCCCAGGCCGCCAGCACCGTGGCCTTCGCCTCGCGCTTGTAGGCGTGATAGTCCAGGGCGTCCATATGACCATGTACCCGTCCGCGCAGGATTACCTGGGCGCCCCGATCCGATTCCGGCTTGAGCAGGACCGGGTTCATATCGCTATGCGCTTCCACGCCTGCCGCCAGCGCCTGCAGCGCCGTGGAGCGGCCGATCTCGCCGCCGTCCGCGGTAACCGCGCTGTTGAGCGCCATGTTCTGCGGCTTGAAGGGGGCCACCGAGACCCCGCGCCTCGCCAGCACCCGGCACAACCCCGCCACCACCGTGCTCTTGCCGGCATCCGAGGTGGTGCCCTGGATCATCAATGTCGCCATGGCAGCCTCATGACTCACCCCTCACGGGAACGAAGACGGGGGCGCCGTCGACCTCGGCGGTGGCCAGACGCTGGCCGTAGAGGCGCTCCAGGGCGGCGGGTACCAGCATGGTCTCCGCAGGGCCCCAGCACGCCTCGCCGTCGGAGTAGAGCAGCAGCAGGCGGTCACACCAGCGCGCCGCCAGGTTGAGATCGTGCAGGCACATCATCACTGCCCGGCCGGCGGCGGCCTCGCCGGCGAGCAGCGCCATGACCTCGGTCTGATGGTGGAGGTCGAGATGGTTGGTGGGCTCGTCGGCCAGCCAAATGCGCGGCGCCTGGGTCAGCACCGTGGCGATGGTCAACCGCTGGCGCTCCCCGCCGGAGAGAGTGCTGACCAGGCGGTCGGCCAGGTGGTCGACATCCAGGCGCGCCAGCGCCGCCTCGGCGAGACGCAGGTCCTCACCACCCTCCATCTGCCAGGGCGACAGCCAGGGGTGGCGGCCGATCAGGGCGGTCTCGCGCACCGTGGCGGGAAAGCCGTCGTGACGCTCCTGGAATACCAGGCCCAACCGCCGGGCTATCTGACGACGGCCCAGGGTGGCGAGCGGCCGACCGTCGAGCCGCACCTGTCCCCGGCGCGGCGCCCTGAGCCCGGCCAGGGTATGCAGCAGCGTCGTCTTGCCCACCCCGTTGGGCCCCAGCACGCCCCACACCTGGCCGGGCTCGACGCTCAGGGTCAGCGCCCGGCCGTCGGCGCGCCCGGGGACGTCGATGACCAGCTCCCTAGCGTCGAGACGGCTCATCAGCGGCTCCGGTAGAGCAGGTAGAGGAAGGTGGGCACGCCGAGCAGCGCGGTGATTACCCCCACCGGCAGCTGTTCCGGAGCGATCAGGGTGCGCGCCAGGGTATCCGCCAGTACCAGCAGGGTGCCACCGGCCAGGGCGCAGGCCGGCAGGATCAGGCGCTGGTCATTGCCCAGCACCAGGCGCAGCATATGCGGCACCACCAGCCCCACGAAGCCGATGCTACCGGCGGTGGTCACCGCCATGGCGGTGAGCAGGCTGGCGGCGATATAGATGACCCACTCCAGCGGCCGTACCGCCACCCCCAGCGCCGCCGCCTGCAGCGGCCCGCGAGCCAGCACGTTGAGGCTGCGCCCCAGCGGGATCACCAACAGGCAGACCACCAGCAACATAGCCAGTGGTGGCCAGGGGGTTCGCGCGTAGGAGAGATCGCCCATCAGCCAGTAGAGCATGCCCGGCAGGCGGTCGGCGGGGGTCACCGCCAGCATCAGGGTGATCACCGCCCCCCAGCCGGCGGCCACCACCACCCCGGTGAGCAGCAGCCGCGACGGCGTCCAGCTGCCGGTGCCGTGGGCCAGGCCGAACACCAGCAGGGTCGAGGCCAGGGCCCCACCGAAGGCCGAGCCGGAGATCACCACCCCCCCCATGCCGCCCAGCATGGCGGCGAGCGCCCCCACCGAGGCGCCGCCGGAGAGTCCCAGCACATAGGGGTCGGCCAGGGGATTGCGCAGCAGCACCTGCATCAGCGCACCGGCCACCGCCAGCAGCCCCCCGACGGCGAAGGCCGAGAGCGAACGCGGCACCCGCAGCTCGAGGACCAGGGTGCGCGGCAGGACCTCGCCCCCGCCGGCGAGCACCGCCCAGAGTGCGTCTGGCGCCACGCTGACGCTGCCGACGCTGACCGACAACGCCAGCGCCGCCAGGGCCGCCGCCAGCAGAATGCCCAGGGGCAGGCTCAACTGGCGCATCAGGCTTGTCTACCGTCTGCCACGCGCGACCTCCAGCTTCTCGCAGAGAATGCGGCTTCCCTCCAGCAGGCGGGGGGTAGGACGCTGGATCAGCGAAGGCGGCACGAAGAAGAGGTTGTCGCGGGCCACCGCGGTCAGGGCCGGATATTGCTCCCAGTGGGTGAGCCAGTGGCGATTCTCCTCGCCCATGCCGCCGGCGATGATCGCCTCCGGGTCGGCGGCCAGCAGCGACTCGTCGTCCAGCCGCGGCACCAGCCGCGAGAGCTCTCCGAAGACATTGACGCCGCCGCACAGGGTGACCACCTGGCCGATCAGATGCTCGTCGTTGACGGTCATCAGCGGCTCATCCCACACCTGATAGAAGACCGACACCGGCTCGGACTCGGCATGGCGCTCGGCGAGTGCCGCCATGCCTTCGCGGAAGCGAGCGGCCTCGGCGTCCCCCGCCGCCTCGCTGCCGGCCAGCCGCGCCAGCCGCTCGATGGCACTGGCCACTCCCTCGACGCTGCGCGGCTCGATCATGAATACCGGCAGCCCCAGGGACTCGAGGGTCTCGAGCTGTTCCGCCGGGTTGCCGGTGATCCAACCGATCACCAGGTCCGGCCCAAGCGACACCAGGGTTTCCAGGTCCATGCGGGTGTGGCTACCGACCGACTGGACCCCCTTGGCCTCGGGCGGATAGTCGCTGTAGGCCACCACCGCCACCACCTGCTCGCCCGCCCCGGCGGCATAGGTAAGCTCGGTGGCCCCGGGCGAGAGCGCGGCGATGCGGCTGGCCGGCTGCCCCAGGCACACCTCGCGGTCGCGGTCGTCTACCGCGCAGCGCTCATCCGCCAGGGCCGGCGCCGCTGTCATCGACAGCAGCGCCAGCGCCAGGCACTTCACCCGAGGGCTCACCAGCCACCGAAGTGCAGGCTAAGGAAGGCGGCGCGACCGGCGTTGATATAGTCACGCGAGGTCTCATACTCCTTGTCCAGGGCATTCTCCACGGTCAGGCGGGTCGACCACATCGGTGCAAAGTCCCAGCCGGCGCGCAGGTTGACCAGGCCGAAGCCGGCCAGGCGCTCCTGGTTGGCGGCGTCGTCGTAGCGGTGGTTCTGAGCAATCCAGGAGCCACCCAGCGACCATTCGCCCAGCTCGCGGTCGACGTCCAGGCGCAGGCTCTGGCTGGCACGGCGCTGGATGCGATTGCCCTCGTTGATCCCGCTTCGATTCTCCGGATCGATATAGGTCAGTGCCGCGGCCAGGGTCCAATCATCGATCTCGGCTCCAGCCGCCAGTTCGACACCTCGAATACGCGCTTTGGCAACGTTCTGTGGCGTATCGACCCAACCATCTCCCGTTGTGTCAACGTTGGTGATCAAGTCATCGATATCGGTCTGATAGGCCGCCAGATCCCAGAAGAGGGTTCGGTACTGACCACGGACACCCAGCTCGAGCGTCTCTGACGTCTCCGCATTCAGGTCCGGATTGCCGAAGCCGGGGAAATAGAGATCATTGAAGTTCGGCGCCTTGAAGGCCGTTCCAACACTGGCGCGCAGCGTATGGTGGCGGTCGAGATCGTAACCCAGCACCAGGCTGCCGGTGACCTCCTCGCCGAAGGCCTGATTATCGTCGTAGCGCAGGCTTGCCTGGACGGCGAAAGGAGAGAAATCGAGCAGGCCCTGGGCGAAGACGGCGGCATTGTCGCGACTTGTCTCGTCGTAGACATTCGTGCTGCTGATGCGGTCTTCGCTATATTCGGCTCCGGCTACCAGTTCATGAACACCGAAGCCAAGGGTATTTTCCCACCGCGCCGTCCGGGTCTGGGTATCGAAGACGGAAAAACCGAAGGCGTCGAGGGTATCGCTCTCATCCCGCGACTCGCTCAGGGTAAGGCGACTACGCCAGGTATCCGTGATCGGCAGCTCGCCATAGACCCCGGCCACCTGTTGGACGAAGTCTGTCTCGGCCGGCGCACCGAAGCTGTCGAACTCGGTATTGCCCCGGGCGCGCAGGGCTAGCAGGCCTACCTTGGCATCGCCATCGAAAGTGTGGGAAAGCCGCACCAGGCCCGAGGTATTGTCGTAACCCTTGTCGTCGCCGCCCTCGCGCACCGGGGTGCCATCGGTATCGAAACGGCTGCCGGCGACGTAGTAGCGGGTGCCGCCGCTGCCACCGGCCAGGCTGGCGCTATAGCGCTGGGTATTGAAGGAGCCGCCGCCCACGGAAACGCGCGGCTGGGGTGCACCTTCCTCACCCTCAGGCGTAAACAGCTGCACCACACCGCCCACGGCGTCGGCACCATAGAGGCTGCCGCGGGGGCCGCGTACGATCTCGGCACGTTCAAACATGCGCGGGTCGAGAAACTGCCACGCAGGGCCGCCAAGGGTAGCGGAGCGCAGGCGAATCCCATCGATCATCAGCAGGCTCTGGCTGTTCGAGGTACCGCGAAGATAGACGCTGCTTGTCTTACCGAAGCTGCCGTTAGAGGTCACATCTACCCCCGGCTGGCCGCGAAAGAGATCGGTGAGGCTCGCCGGGTCCTGGCGGCGCAGGGTGGCTTCGTCGAGCAGGGTAACGGAGGCCAGCGACTCGTTAGCGGTGCGCGGCGCCAGAGCGGCGGTAACCACCATGGGATTGAGGCTCTGCGGCTCGGCGATGATGTCAGGCTGGGGGTCGGCGGCGGCAATGGCCAGCGGCAGTGCGGCCAGGGCGAAAGCGGCCAGGCCACGGGAAGTGTATGCGGTGTTCATGGATGTCCCTTGCTTGTCGTACCAACCCGTACGATGCGGGTCTTGTCTTGGCCGATGCGAGGGAGCGTTCAGGCGAGAGTGCGGCCAGGCGAGTGGCAACTGCCCTGCCCGAGACCGCCCTCCGCGGTTCGGCATGCGCTCTCGGGCCGGTCTCCGGGCTGACGAGCGAAGGCCTCTGTCGGGCCTTCAAAGCGACCGCCTTCCCGTGCCTTGGCACAGTGGCATTACGGTCGCTCTTGTCTCGATCACCGTTGCGGGGGCAGCATCGGAATGGCGGGCTCTCTGGAAGAGCACCGCGCACCGACTTCCCGTTTCACCCCGGCGCTGTGACGCGCCTAGGGCACCTGAGAGTGCGCGTAAGCTAGCAAGGCACGGCGACGAGGTCAACGTCACGCGCCTGAACCTACGCTCAAAATTCTTTTATTTCAGCCGCTTGCAGAGCCCATGACGCAAATACCAGACCGCCTGGCTGCGCGCAACCGCCGCCTGGGCAAGCCAGCCGTTGTGATCGCGCAGGCGTCGCGCCGCCGGGTCTAGGGGCACGATGCCGCGCCCCATCTCGTCCAGGATCAGCACCGCCTCGCCGGGGGCGGCAGCGAGACCGTCGAGCAGCTCCAGCCAGGTCTCGCGCAGGACCTCGTCGTCCGGAGTTTCGGCCAGGGCGGCGGCGAGCCAGTCGGCGATGCCGTCGACCACCAGCGCCTCTTTCCCCTGGTGACCGTCCCGGCTGGCGGCGGCGCCCTCCCCCGCCGCCAGCCGGTGCCAGCGAGCGAGGGGAAAGCGCTCGGCAACTAGCGCTCGTCGACCCGAGCAGGTACCGCCGATGACGCACAGCATTGCCAGCCTCCTCTCTTATACTCGATCACGAAGTGGCGGCCCTGGGCCTGGCCCACGGTGCCTTCCCAGAATTCGGTGCCCTCGAGGCGCCGGCGCAGCTCGCGAATGGCGCCGCCGTGGCTCACCGCCAGCACCCGGCGGTGCCCCCGCTCGGTGGCCCGAGCCAGCACGCCCTCGAGCCAGGCCTCGAGACGCGCCCAGAGATCCTCGGCGGACTCGCCGCCGGGGGGCGCCTGCCGGCCGGCGCTGTCGACCCAGGCCCGGTAGCGCGGGTCGTCCTTGAGCTCTTCCCAGGTGCGCCCCTCGTAGTCGCCGAAGTCGAGCTCGCGCAGGCGCGCATCGAAGGCCACCGCCCCTTCGCGACCCGGCAACACATGGGACAGGGTCTGCCGGCAGCGGGTCAGGTCGCTGCAGTGCACGGCGTCGAAGGCCTCGTCCGCCAGGTGATCGCGCAGCCGATCCATGTCCGGCACGGCGTCGGGCAGCAGCAGCGGGATATCCCGCTGGCCCTGATAGCGACGCTCGAGGTTCCAGGCGGTCACGCCATGACGAACCACCACCAGCTCCAGGCGCTGAGCAGCAGCCATAGTTCTCCTCCCTCGATGGCGGCACCGACGATATCGCCGTTGATGCCGGTAAAGGCCCGCACCATGGCCAGGCCATACAGAAACAGAAAGACGCAGAGGGCGCCGAGCAGCCAGGCACCGCCGGGCAGGAAGCCGAAAAAGAGCAGCAGCGGCAGCAGCGCCAATGCCAGATCGCGCCGCGCCAGGTGCTGGCGCCAGGTCCAGGCGAGCCCCTCGCGACGGGCCAGGGGCGCCAGGCGCAGCAGCAGCAGCGCCCCGAAGCGCGAAAGCGCCGGCAGCATCAGCCAGAGCCAGGGGCTCATCCCGGCCTCGAGAAGAGCCCAGATCAGCGCCCCCTTCCAGGCCAGCAGGAAGACCAGGGCAAGGATCGCGAAGCTGCCCACCTGGCTGTCCTTCATGATCGCCCAGCGCTTCTCCAGGGGCGCATTGCTGCCCAGCGCATCGGCCAGATCCATGACCCCGTCCAGGTGCAGTCCCCCGGAGAGCGCTACCCAGAGGCTGAGCAGCGCCAGGGCCAGCAGCGGGGTGGGCAGCCCCTGGCCCAGGATAGCCAGGGCCGCCAGGAATGCACCCATGACCAGCCCCGCCACCGGATAGCAGCGCAGCGCCCAGCGGCAGGTGGCGGCGTTCCAGGGGCAGGCCAGGGGCAGCGGAATCCGGGTCAGGAACTGCAGGGCAAGCACCAGGCCATAGAGGGCCTCTCTCATGGGGTCGTCTCCGGATCGCGGTCGTCGCTGGGCTTCCAGTCGATGGGCAGGCCGGCCACCACCTCCACCACCCGGTCGGCCTCCCGGGCCAGCCGGCGGTGCAGCCGCTGTAGGAAGGCGACAAAGCGCCGGGTCTCGGCGTCCTCCGGGGGAAGCTCCTCGTTGAGGTCGTTGGAGACCACCACCAGGGCGATCTCCCGGGCCCGGGCCGCCGCCAGGCACTCCGCCAGCAGCGCCTCGCCCGCGGCATCGCTGCCGCCGCCGCCGTAGCGCCACTGGCTGGCCCAGAGGGTCAGGCAGTCGAGGAGCACGCTATCGCCATCGCCCACCTCGGCCAGGGCCGCGTCGAGGGCCAGCGGCGCCTCCAGGGTGTGCCACCCCGCCCCGCGCTCCCGGCGATGGCGGGCGATGCGCGCGGCCATCTCGGCGTCCGAGGCCCGGGCCGTGGCCAGGTACCAGCGCCGCCCGCCGCGCTCGGATTGCCAGCGGCAGAGCAGCGCCTCGGCATAGCGGCTCTTGCCGGAGCGCGCCCCGCCGCTGACGAAGGCGATCATCGGCGTGCCCTCCTGCCGGTCTCCATCGGAAGCTCTCCCATAGCGTCACCGAGGGCCGCCAGCAGCCGGGCGTTGGCGTCTGCACCGCCCAGGGCGAGGCGCAGCCAGCCGCCGTCCAGGCCCGCAAAGCCCTCGGTATGGCGCGCCAGCACGCCGCGGCGCAGCAGCGCCGGCAGCAGGCGACGAGTGGCCTCGCACCCCGCCGGATGGCGCACCAGAAAGAAGTTGGCATGGCTCTTCAGCACCGCGAGCCCCAGAGCCTCGAGGCCCGCCTGCAGCCGGGGCCGCTCGGCGAGCAGCCAGGCCCGTGACGCCGCCAGGAAGGCGCGATCCGCCAGCAGCGCCGGCACCAGGGACGCGGCCAGGGCGTTGACGCTCCAGGCGGGCTGGCAGGCCCGGGCCGCCGCCACCGCCTCGGGCGCGCCCAGCAGATAGCCCAGGCGCAGCCCCGGCAGGGTGAACTGCTTGGTCAGCGAGCGCAGCAGCAGCAGGTGCGGATAC
>PWIZ01000140.1 GCA_003560175.1 Halomonas sp.
CATCTCCGCCACCTGAACGTCCATGCCCAGCGCCTCGGCGCGGCGTTCGGTGCGCCGCACCATGGCCGGGCTGAGGTCGGTGGCGTGGATCTCCACGTCGCGCGGCAGCCAGGGCAGGTCGAGTCCGGTGCCCGCGCCCACCAGCAGCACCCGCATCCCGGGGTGCCAGGTCACCTGGCCAAGGGCGATGCGTCGTGGCCGCCGAAAGGCCCGTTCGGCCACGGCGTCATAGAGCGGCGCGTAGAGGCTGTAGCGCAGGCGGTTCCAGGCGGTGGTGTTGAACATGGGTGACTCCATGGAAGCATCGACCTCAGCCTAGCCTTTTTCACAACTCCCTGTCCCATCGATGAAAGCGGTCGACGGGGAGAATCCCTATACTCGGTAGGGTATCCGCCACGAATCTTCTCCCCCTTCCGCACAGCACTTCGTAAAGGACAAGCGACATGAGCCAGACCCCGACCCGCGCCGACTTCGACCGCTACATGGTGCCCAACTACGCTCCCCAGCAGGCGATTCCGGTGCGCGGCGAGGGCAGCCGCCTGTGGGACCAGGCCGGTCGGGAATACATCGATTTCGCCGGCGGCATCGCGGTCAACGGCCTGGGCCACTGTCATCCGGTGCTGGTGGAGGCGCTCACCGAGCAGGCCGGCAGGCTCTGGCACGTTTCCAACGTCTTCACCAACGAACCGGCCCTCGCGCTGGCCCGCAGCCTGGTGGAGCGCACCTTTGCCGACAAGGTATTCCTCTGTTCCTCGGGCGCCGAGGCCAACGAGGCGGCGTTGAAGCTGGCCCGCCGCTGGGCCCACGACAGCGCTGGCGAACACAAGAGCCGTATCGTTTCCTTCACCCAGTCGTTTCACGGTCGCACCTTCTTTACCGTCAGCGTGGGCGGTCAGCCCAAGTACGCCCAGGGCTTCGGTCCGGTGCCGGGGGGCATCGTCCACGGCGAGTACAATAATCTCGACAGCGTCCGCAACCTGATCGACGACGACACCTGCGCCGTGGTGGTGGAGCCGATGCAGGGCGAAGGCGGCGTGCTGCCGGGGGATCCCGAGTTCCTGGCCGGGCTGCGTGCGCTGTGCGACGCCCATGACGCCCTGCTGATCTTCGACGAGGTGCAGACCGGCGTCGGCCGCACCGGGACCCTCTACGCCTATCAGCAGCTCGGCGTGATCCCCGACATTCTGACCAGCGCCAAGTCGCTAGGCGGCGGTTTCCCGGTCGGTGCCATGCTGACCACCGACCGTGTCGCCCCGGCCATGGCCACCGGCACCCACGGCTCCACCTATGGCGGCAATCCGCTGGGTGCGGCGGTGGCGCTGGCGGCGGTGGAGTTCATCGACACGCCCAAAGTGCTGGAAGGCGTGAAGCGCCGGCATGAACTCTTCCGCGAACATCTGCAGGCGATCAACGAAAGGCACGGCATCTTCGGCGAGATTCGCGGCATGGGGCTCTTGGTCGGTGCGGTGATGTCGGCCGAGTATGAAGGGCGTGCCGCCGAGATTCTGCCTCTGGCGGTGGAGGAGGGGCTGATGGCCCTGGTGGCCGGGCCCAACGTGCTGCGCATGGCGCCCTCCCTGGTGATTCCCGAAGCCGATATCGCCGAGGGCATGGCGCGCCTCGAGCGGGCCGTGGCGCGACTGGTGGCCGGCGCGTGAGCCGGTCGGCCGGCGCCGCCTTCCCACAAGGAGACCCCGCCATGCTGGTCGTTCGCCCCGTGATGTCTGCCGACCTGCCCGCCCTGGAACGGCTGGCCTCCGATGCCGTGCCGCAGCTGACCAATCTGCCTCCCCACCGCGACCGTCTGGAGGAACGTATCGCCCGTTCGCGCCAGGCGTTTGCCGCCGAGGTGAGCTACCCGGGAGACGAGCACTACACCTTCGTGCTCGAGGACCGCGACCGCGGCGAGGTAGTGGGAACCGCCACGATTCGCGCCCAGGCGGGTGCGGTGGACGCCTACTACACCTATCGCCAGGAGACCCTGATCCACGCCTCCCAGCAGCTCAACGTGCGCCGTGAGGTGCAGACCCTGGCGCTCTCCCACGAGGTCTCGGAGGCGAGCCTGCTCTGCGCCTTCTCCCTGGACCCCCGCTACCGGGGCACCAGCGCCGAGAGCCTGCTGCGCCGAGCCCGGCTGATGTTCATCGCCCAGTACCCGGAGCGCTTCGCCTCCCTGCTGGCCATGGCCTTTCCGGGCTTTCTGGACGCCGGCGGCGAATCGCCCTTCTGGAACAGCGTGGGGCGCCACTTCTTCCTGCGCGACTACCAGGAGATCAACGCCCTGGCCGGGATCCGCTCGAAGAGCTTCGTCGCCGAGGTGATGCCGCAGTTTCCCCTCTACCTGCCGCTGCTCACGCCCAGGGCGCGTGCGGCGGTGGGGCGTGAGCATCCGGACCACGAGGCGGCCCTGGCCGAGATGCTGGCCGAGGGCTTCATGCGCTCGCGCCACGTGGATATCTTCGACGCCGGCCCCGTGATCAAGGCGGAGCGCGAGCGCCTGCAGAGCTTCCGTCGGGCCGCCTGGCACCCGGTGCGGGTGCGTCCTGCCGCCTCGCTGCCGGATGCGGCACCTGCTCTGGTGGCCAACCAGTCGCTGGCGGGTTTCTGCTGCGTGGTGGCGCGCTATGCGCTGTCGCCCACCGGCCAGCTGATGCTCTGTGCAGAGCACGCCGAGCGGCTGGGCGTCGAGGAGGGGCGCGCGGTGCTTGCCGCGCCCCTGGCGCTGCCGGGGCTCGAGGAAGCCGACGGCCACGACCCGGGCCATGACGAGGGGGAACTGTAATGCGTATCCGACCCATCGCTCGGGGCGACCTGGGCGAGCTGCAGGCCCTGGCGCGTGAGACCGGGGTGGGCTTCACCTCGCTGCCCGACAACCGCGACTTCCTGGCCGCCAAGATCGATGCGGCCGTCGCCGCCTTCGAGGAGCGGCTGCCGGCGGGGCGACGCAACTACTTCTTCGTGCTGGAGGATGAAGCCAGCGGCCACCTGGCGGGCTGTTGCGCCATCGAGGGAGAAGTGGGGCGCGAGGTGCCCTTCTACCACTACCGGGTGGGTACCCTGGCCCACTCCTCGGTGCAGCTCGACCTGCATCGCACCATCGATACCCTCTTTCTCTGCTCCGACCA
>PWIZ01000224.1 GCA_003560175.1 Halomonas sp.
ATCTCGACGTGCCGGTCTCCAGCGGCCTGACCGCCGTGGCCGGCGACATCTACCTGGGCACGCGCAACGGCGAAGTGCTGGCCCTGAGCCAGAGCGACGGCAGCGTGCGCTGGCGTGCCCAGGTGCCAAGCGAGGTGCTGGCCGCGCCGCAGCCCAACCAGCAGCTGCTGGTGGTGCAGAGCGTCGACGGCTCGGTGACTGCCCTGGACCGTCGCAGCGGCGAGGAGCGCTGGCGCTACACCACCTCTCGGCCGGCGCTCGCCCTGCGCGGCACCGGCACGCCGACCACCATCGACCCGGTGACTTTCGCCGGCTTCGCCAACGGTCGCCTGGTGACCCTGGACAACCGCAGCGGCCAGCCGCTGTGGGAGCGCCGCGTCGCCATGGCTCAGGGCCGCAGCGACATCGAGCGCCTGGTGGACCTGGCCGCCCAGCCGGTGCTGACACCGGACGGACGCCTCTTCGTGACCAGCTTCAACGGCCGCCTGATGGCGCTGGAAGCCACCCGCGGCGAGCCGCTCTGGGCCATCGATTTCTCCAGCTACCATACACCGATCCTGGTGGGTGATTTCCTGTTCGCCGTGAGCGAGGCGGGGCATATCCACGCCCTGGACGCCAACAGCGGCGAGGAGATCTGGCGCAACACCGCTCTGGAAGGCCGCAGCATCACCGCGCCCGCCTTCGCCGACGGCCGCCTGGTCTTCGGCGACTTCGAGGGCTATCTGCACCTGATCGACGCCCGCAGCGGCGAGATGACAGGCCGCGACCGCATCGACCGCTCCGGCATCAGCGTGCGCCCCATCACCGAAGGACCACGCATCCACGTGCTGGCCAACGACGGCAGCCTCAAGGCCCTGGATATTCGCCAATGACCCCCGTGATCGCCCTGGTCGGCCGCCCCAATGTGGGCAAGTCGACCCTGTTCAACCGCCTGACCCGCTCCCGGGACGCTCTGGTAGCCGATTTCCCGGGACTCACTCGGGACCGCAAGTACGGCAACGGAGTGCTGGGCGGCAAGGCCTATACGGTGATCGACACCGGCGGCATCAGTGGCGACGAAGAAGGTATCGACGCCGCCATGGCCGAGCAGTCTCTGGCCGCCATCGACGAGGCGGACATCGTGCTCTTTCTGGTGGACGCCCGGGCCGGACTCAGCGTCGCCGACCAGGCCATCGCCAACCACCTCAGGGTCAACCAGAAGAAGACTTGGCTTGTGGTCAACAAGACCGACGGCCTCGACGAGCCGAGCGCCGTGGCCGAGTTCTGGGAGCTGGGGCTCGGCGAGCCGCGGCCCATCGCCGCCGCCCACGGACGCAACGTGACCGCCCTGATCGACGAGGTGCTCGCCCCCTTCCCCGAGCGGGACGAGAGCGTCCCGGCGGACACCGGCACCAAGGGCATCCGCATCGGCGTGATCGGCCGCCCCAACGTGGGCAAGTCGACCCTGGTCAACCGCCTGCTCGGCGAGGAGCGGGTGGTGGTCTTCGACGAGGCGGGCACCACCCGGGACGCCATCGAGATACCCTTCGAGCGCCGCGGCAAGCCCTATGTGCTGGTGGATACCGCCGGCGTGAGGCGGCGCAAGAACGTTCACGAGATTGCCGAAAAGTTCTCGATCATCAAGACCCTGGAGGCGATCAAGGAGTGCCATGTGGCCATCATGGTGCTGGATGCGCGCACGGGTCTGGTGGAGCAGGATCTCCACCTGCTCGACTACGTGCTGACCACCGGCCGCGCCCTGGTCCTGGCGGTCAACAAGTGGGACGGTCTGGAGAGCGAAGCCAAGGAGAAGATGCGCGCCGAGATCAAGCGCCGCCTGGGCTTTGCCGACTACGCCGACCTGCATTTCATCTCGGCGCTGCACGGCACCGGCGTTGGCGACCTCTACCCCTCGCTCGAGCGCGCTTTCGCCTCGGCCAACGCCCACTGGTCCACCAACCGGCTGACCACCATCCTGCAGGACGCCGTGGAGGCTCACCAGCCGCCCATGGTGCGCGGGCGGCGCATCAAGCTGCGCATGGCCCACCAGGGCGGCGCCAACCCGCCCATCATCGTGGTCCATGGCAATCAGACCGAGTCGCTGCCCGAGGCCTATCGCCGCTACCTGACCAACACCTTCCGCAAGGTGCTCAAGGTGCGCGGCACGCCGATGCGCTTCGAGTTCCGGTCAGGCAAGAACCCCTTCGACCCGATGGCCGATGCCAGCGATCGCGAGAAGGCCAAGAAGCGCGAACTGGGCCGCACTCAGGAGGCGCGCAACAGCCGCCGCCGCTGAGCCCATCCCGCCAGACCGACAGCGCCCGACCCGTCCCTGGAATGACCAGAGGGACGAGTCGGGCGCTGTTGCTCTTCGGCCACTTCCCCGGCCGTGGCGAATCCCGCAGACCCGCTCGGCACAATCCTCTTGACATCGAGGCCCGCCGGCCCTCAAATACGCTGCTTTTTGCACTGCAGCATAGCCGCCATCGGGCCCTGCCCTTCCCTGTGCGTTTCCGAAGGAGACACCCTTGCTCATGTTTCGTCCTGTTCCTGTCCGGCGCTGGCGCCTGCTCGCACCGCTGTGTCTCTCCGCCCTGCTTGCGGGCTGTCTGGCCCTGCCGCAGACCGGCCTGTTCGCTTTCCGCCTGGCGGTGACCTCGCTGGGGGTGGAAGAGGTACGCATCGGCCCCTACGCCGTGGATGCGCGGCTGGACACCAGCGACATCATGTCCCTGGCGATGTCGAGCCTCGGCGCCGGCAGCCTGCCGGTGCAGGCGACACTGGCCATGGGCCTGGGGCTGCCGATGGGCATGCCGCCGGTGGAGATGTCGGGCTTTCGATGGTCGCTGGACATGCCGGGCGTCGACCCGGTCAGCGGCAACTACGAGCAGGACGTGACCCTGACCTCGGGTGACGATGCCAACCTGCGCCTACCGGTGGCCTTCGACCTGCTGGGTGGCGGCCGCGAGCAATTGGCCCCGATGGTGGAGCTGGCCAGCCAGCTGGCCCGCCAGGGCGAGCTGCCCGCCGGCAGCGAATTGGCCATCACTCCCGGCGACCTGCGCGGCCTGGGCATGACCCTGCCCGCCGGCCTGCTCACCCCGACCATCCGCCTGAGCGATGGCCAATTCGCTGCCGG
>PWIZ01000221.1 GCA_003560175.1 Halomonas sp.
ACGATGTCGGAGTAGAGACAGGTGGAGGACATGCGGAAGTCCAGCGTGACCACCAGGTCGAGCTTGCCTTCCGGCGCCTCGTCGTGCCACTTGACCTCTTCCGGCTTCTGGCCGCCGAAGTCGCCCAGGTCCTTGCCCTGGATACCGTGGCGGGTGCCCAGCAGGTACTTGAGCATGTACTCATGGCCCTTGCCGGAGCTGCCCAGCAGGTTGGAGCGCCAGATAAAGAGGTTGCGCGGGAAGTTCTGGGGGTTGTCCGGATCCTCCGCGGCGAAGGCCAGCTTGCCGGCCTTGAGCTGCTCGACGGCATAGTCCTTGGTGGACAGGCCGGCGGCCTCGGCGGCCTTGGCCAGGCGCAGCGGGTTGGCACCCAGCTGGGGCGCGGAGGGCAGCCAGCCCATGCGTTCGGAGCGCACGTTGAAGTCGATCAGGCTGCCGCTGTACTGGCTGTGGTCGGCCAGCGGGGAGAGGATCTCCTTGATCTCGAGCTTCTCGTAGCGCCACTGGGAGGAGTGGTTGTAGAAGAAGGAGGTGGAGTTCATGTGGCGCGGCGGACGGTTCCAGTCCAGGCCGAAGGCCAGCGGGGTCCAGCCGGTCTGCGGGCGCAGCTTCTCCTGGCCGACATAGTGGGCCCAGCCGCCGCCGCTCTGACCGATACAGCCGCACATGATCAGCATGTTGATCAGGCCGCGGTAGTTCATGTCCATGTGGTACCAGTGGTTCATCGCGGCCCCCACGATGATCATGGAGCGGCCCTGGGTCTTGTCGGCGTTCTCGGCGAACTCCCGGGCGATGCGCGCGACCTGCTCGGCGGGCACGCCGGTGATCTTCTCCTGCCAGGCGGGGGTGTAGGGCTTCACCTCGTCCAGGGAGGTGGCGCCGTCGTCCTCACCGAAGCCGCGATCGATGCCGTAGTTGGCGCACATCAGGTCGAAGACGGTGACCGCCAGCACCTCGCTGCCGTCGGCCTTCTTCAGGCGCTTGGCGGGCAGGCTGTGGTAGAGCAGCTCGTCGCTGGCACCGCCGCTCTCGACGTGGTCGAAATGCTCGTGCTTGAGCCCGCCGAAGTAGGGGAAGGCGACCTTGGCGACGTCGTCGTGGTGGTCGGCCAGGGTCAGCAGCGGCTTGATCTCGTCACCGGCAGAGTCGCGGGGCTCGAGGTTCCACTTGCCCGCCTCGCCGCTCTCCTGACCCCAGCGGAAACCGATGGAGCCGCGCGGCACCACCAGCTGGTCGCGGGTCTCGTCCCACGCCACGGTCTTCCACTCGGGGTTGTTGTCCTCACCCATGCCGTCGGCAAAGTCGCTGGCGCGCATCTGCTTGCCCGGCACGTAGCTGCCGTCCTCGCGCTGCTCCAGCTCCACCAGGAAGGGCATGTCGGAGTACTGGCGCACGTACTCGGTGAAGTAGGCGCTGGGCTTCTCGAGGTGGAACTCCTTGAGGATCACATGCCCCATGGCCATGGCGATGGCCGAATCGGTGCCCTGCTTGACCGACAGCCACTCGTCGGTGAGCTTGGAGACCTCGGCATAGTCCGGGGTGATGGAGACGGTCTTGGTGCCCTTGTAGCGCACCTCGGTGAAGAAGTGAGCGTCCGGGGTGCGGGTCTGGGGCACGTTGGAGCCCCAGGCGATGATGTAGCCGGAGTTGTACCAGTCGGCGGACTCGGGCACGTCGGTCTGCTCGCCCCAGGTCTGGGGGCTGGCCGGCGGCAGGTCGCAGTACCAGTCATAGAAGCTCATGCAGACGCCGCCGATCAGCGAGAGGTAGCGGCTGCCCGCGGCGTAGCTGACCATGGACATGGCGGGGATCGGCGAGAAGCCGATGATGCGGTCCGGGCCGTACTGCTTGGCGGTGTAGACGTTGGAGGCGGCGACCAGCTCGTTGAGCTCGTCCCAGTTGGCCCGCACGAAGCCGCCCATGCCCCGGGCGCGCTTGTACTGCTTGGTCTTGGCGGGATCCTCGACGATGGAGGCCCAGGCGTCGACCGGGTCCTTGTTGTCCTTGAGGGCGTCGCGCCACAGCTTGAGCAGGGGCTTTCTGATCAGCGGGTACTTGAGGCGGTTGGCGCTGTAGAGGTACCAGGAGTAGCTGGCGCCCCGCGGGCAGCCCCGCGGCTCGTGGTTGGGCAGGTCCGGGCGGGTGCGCGGATAGTCGGTCTGCTGTGTCTCCCAGGTGACCAGGCCATTCTTGACGTAGATCTTCCAGCTGCAGGAGCCGGTGCAGTTCACGCCGTGGGTGGAACGCACGACCTTGTCGTGCTGCCAGCGCTGACGATAGCTGTCTTCCCAGTCGCGCGACTCCTCGCGGGTTTCGCCATGCTCGTTGGCGAAGGGCTCGCGGCTCTTGCGGAAGAAGTTCAGCCGATCAATGAAGTGACTCATGGTCGATCTCCAGGCTTCTTGAAAGTGGATGTGACCGCCCTGGGCCACCCGGCCTGCCGTGCGGCGTGACGCAGTGAATCGCACGCCAGACAGGAACCTTGCTGAGGATTCTGGGCGATCGAGCGGCGGATTACTGCCTGGTTACCTCCATATACCGCCCCTCTACCCCCAAGGTGATAGGCCCGGCGAACCTGGGGGATAAGCCCCTCGCGTCAGGCACTCGCCGAACGGCCGCTGGCGTGATCCCAGACCATCACCAGCATGCAGACGACCAGCGAGGCATAGAGGAACATGAAGCCCACGGTGCTGATGCCGAGCCACTCGTTGCCCACCACGAAGACCAGCGGCAGCAGGGCGGCGAAGAGCCCGCCCAGGGTCAGCGCCAGCCCGCCTACCAGGGGCATGTCGTCACTGTGGTCGCGGTGGATCAGACGCATCAGGCTGCCCTGGCCGATGCCAATGGCCATACCCATGGCGGTCAGCATCGACAGGAAGCCCCACAGCGGGGCCTCGTAGCGCAGATTGATGGCACCGTGGACGCCCTCGATCTGCATGACGAAGGGGGGGTAGGAGAGCAGGAACAGGCAGACCAGCACGAAGGCGCTGACCCACCAGCGCAGGGCGCGAAAGTCCCGGGCATCCGCCCAGACGCCACCGATCACCTGGCCGATGCCCACCGCCAGGGTGAAGGGCAGCGCGGTCAGCGCCGCCTCCTTCAGAGCAAGCTGATACTG
>PWIZ01000075.1 GCA_003560175.1 Halomonas sp.
GTGCGGTCCAGGGTCAGCAGGTAGTTGCGTGCCACCTGCATGGTGATGGTGGAGCCGCCCGACTGGATCTCGCCGCCGCTTGAGGCCAGCTCGAGGCCGGCGCGGGCCAGGCCGCGGGGATCGACGCCGCGATGCTCGAAGAAATTGGCGTCCTCGGCGGAAAGCAGCGCCTGTATGAATTCTTCGGGAATCTCGTCGAAGTCCACCGGCATGCGGCGCTCCTCGCCGAATTCACCGATCAGCTTGCCATCACGGGTAAAGATGCGCAGCGGGGAGTGGAGTTCGAAGTCCTGTAACTGGCGCACATCGGGGAGTCCGGGGGCGAAATAGAGTGCGGCGCCCACCACCCCCAGAGTCACGGCCGCGGTGAGCGACACCAGCAGCCAGGCCAGGGAAAAGAGCAGGGTTCTGAAAAACGTCATGAAAAGGCGGTATCCATGCAGGGAACTGGGGCATTGCGGTGGCGATGTGTAAGGGGCGACTGAAACGCTATTATAGGAATCTAGTCATGGTGTCACCAGCGTTGAGGATGCAGGTTTGCGGTTAGCCGTGTGAGGATCGGCAATATCATGTAACCTCTGCTTACAGGGGCCAGTCCCCGGGGCTCAATCTCCTCCTACTTCAAGGGGTAAGTAAGAGGGGTGAGCGTAACAACAAGCGGTAATCCGCATGGATCAGCAGGGGCAGGATCGAGATGCGATTCAGGGCATCCAGCAAGGGACTGATCGGTGTCGACATCACCTCGGCAACCGTCAAGCTCGTGGAACTCAGGCGTGCTGGCGCCAGCTATCAAGTCGAGAGCTACGCGGTGCGGCCTCTGCGCGAAGGCGCCGTGGTCGAACGACGCATTCAGGACATGGGCGAGGTGGTCGACGCCCTCTCCCGGGCGGTGCAGCAGGCCAAGCCGCTCTCACGCCGTGCCGTCGTGGCGGTGCCCGCCAGTGCGGCCATTACCAAGACGTTGACCCTGCCTGCTTCGCTCAGCGACGACGAGATCGAAGCACGCATTCAGCTAGACTCCGACAAGCACATCCCATTTCCGTTCAGCGAGGTCGCCTTCGATTTTCAGAGGCTGGGTCTCAACGCTCGCTACGGCGACCAGCAGGATGTGCTGTTGGTGGCGTGTCGTCAGCAGGATGTCAGTCAGCTTACCGATGCCCTGCTTCAGGGGGGGCTGACCCCCGAGGCGGTGGATGTCGAGACCTTCGCCATGGAGCGGGCCTTCACCGAGGTGCGTCATCAGTTGCCCCAGCTGGCCGGCGAGGAGGACTGCGTGGCCCTGGTGGACATCGGCGCCACCATGAATACCTTCCATGTGCTGCGCGAAGGACGGGTAGTCTACAGCCGCGATACCGTGTTCGGCGGCCGCCAGCTTACCGAGGAGATCCGCAACCGCTACGGCCTGAGTCTCGACGAGGCGGGCCTGGCCAAGAAACGCGGCGGTCTGCCCGAGGATTATCAGCGCAGCGTGCTCGATCCCTTCCTGGATACCCTGGTGCAACAGGTCGGGCGTTCGCTGCAGTTCTACTACACCGCGGGCCGCAAGCAGGAGGTGCGCCGCATGGTGCTGGCCGGCGGCACCAGCATGCTGCCGGGCCTGGCCGAGCGGCTGGCTCAGGAGAGCGGCATGGAGGTCTCCATCGCCAATCCGCTGGCGCGGATGAGGGTCAACAGTCGCATCGACGTGCAGACGCTTTCCGGTGACGCCCCGGCGCTGCTGACCGCCTGCGGCCTGGCAATGAGGTCCCGCCCATGACGATCGAAATCAACCTGCTGCCCTGGCGCGAGGAGCTGCGCGCCCGGCGCAGCAAGCGCTTCTTCGTGACTCTGGGGCTGGCCGCTGCGCTCGGCCTCGGGGGAGGCTATGGCTTGAACTGGCATTATGAGCAGCAGACCACGTCCCAGCAGCAGCGCAACGCCCATATTCAGGCGCAGAGCCGCCAACTCGACTCGGCGATCCGCGAGATCAGCGAGCTGGAGGCGATCCGCGAGCAGATGCTCGAGCAGGTTCGGGTGTTCACCGAGTTGCAGATGGGGCGCACCCAGACCGTTCATGTACTCGGCGATCTGACCACCAGTCTGGTGGACGGCGTGTACTACACCCAATTCACCCGACAGGGTGACAGCCTTCGCCTGGCCGGCCTGGCCGAGAATAACCGTCAGGTCTCCGATCAGCTGCGGGCCCTGGCCGCCGCGGACTCCTTCACGGTGCCGGTACTCTCGGAGGTGGAGGCCGAGGGGGGCGGTGAGCGGCGCCGCTTCAGCCTGAGCATGAGCCAGCAGCTCCCCAGTACAGTGGCAGAGAATACAGTGGGAGAGAATGAGGAGAGCCAGGCGTCGGTGGAGGAGGGATCATGAGTCTCAAGGGAGAGATGCGCCGCCTGCGCGAGCTGGACTGGCGCGAACTGGACATCAAGGAGGCCGGCGTCTGGCCCTGGTCGCTGCAGCTGCTCTGTTGCCTGTTGATACTGGGCGTGACCCTTTTCGGCATGCACTGGTATCTGGCGTCACCCGCCAAGGAGGAGCTGGATCGCGTGCGTAGCCAGGAAGTGCAGCTGACCCTCGACTACCGCCGCAAGGCCGCCCAGGCGGCCAACCTGGAGGCCATGGGCGAGCAGATGGACACCCTCGAGGCACGCATGACCGAGCTGCGCGAAATGCTGCCCACCGGCGCCGAGGTGCCGTCCCTGATCGATAACATCAGCGAGACCGCCATCGACAACCAGCTCGCC
Organism: Halomonas sp.; assembly: GCA_003560175.1. Classification (GTDB taxonomy): domain Bacteria; phylum Pseudomonadota; class Gammaproteobacteria; order Pseudomonadales; family Halomonadaceae; genus Halomonas. The sequence continues at coordinate 2,733 of PWIZ01000075.1, forward strand.
ATCGACTTTCTCCGGTTGCGTGATCCGCTGGCAGATGAGCATTACATCGAGCGTCCCTTCGACATTCAGGTGCAGGGGGACTATCACCGCATCGCCACCTTTCTGTCCGGCGTGGCGGGTCTGCCACGCATTGTTACCCTGCATGACATGACCCTGTCGCCGGAGGGCGACAGCGGCCAGCGCCTGCGCCTCACGATGCTGGCGCGGACCTACAGCTACCGCCAGAGTGAGGAGGACGTGCAATGAGTCATGCCAACCGTCTTTCGGCGGCGCTGGTTGCCGCGCTGCTGCTTAGCCTGGCCGGATGTGCCGATCCCCAGCTGGGGGCACTCGATCGTGAGCTTGCCAATATTCGAAACAATCCTGGGCCGACAGCCGA
>PWIZ01000216.1 GCA_003560175.1 Halomonas sp.
GCTGCCAGTGCCTGGGCCGGTGTTCGGCATGGTGATTCTGCTGGTTGGGCTGATGGTGCGTGGCAAGGTGCCGGATAGCCTGCGCATGACCGGCGAGGGTCTGCTGCGTTACCTGACGCTGCTGTTCGTGCCGGCGGGGGTGGGGCTGATGGTTCACTTCCGGCTGATCGGTCAGGACCTGTGGCCCATCCTGATTACCCTGGTGCTCTCCACGGCGGCCACGCTTGGCGTGACCGCCTGGCTGCTGGATCGGATGAACCGGCGGCGGAGGAGTCGCTCATGAACGTTGCCGAGCTGGACCAGCTGTGGGTTTACCTTTCCGGCAGCCCGCTACTCTCGCTGCTGGCGACCCTGCTGGTGTTCGCCCTGGCGGTGCGCATCAACAAGGCCCTGGGCGGCACGCCGCTGCTGCATCCGGTGACCCTCTCCATCGCCATGCTGATCGGCCTGCTGCTGCTGGTGGACATGGACTATGCCACCTACTTCGAGGGTGCACAGTTCATCCACTTCCTGCTGGGACCGGCCACGGTGGCGCTGGCTATTCCACTCTACGATCATCGCGAGCGAGTGCGGCGCTTGCTTGTGCCGCTGCTGATCGCCTGCATGGCAGGGATTGCCACTGCGGTGGCGTCTACCCTGGGGCTCGCCATGGCCCTCGGGGCTCGGACGGAAACCGTGCTCTCTCTGGCGCCGCGCTCGGTGACCTCGCCGATTGCCATGGGTATCGCCGAGCAGATCGGCGGGATTCCCTCGCTGGCAGCGGGCCTGGTGCTGCTGACGGGCTCCATCGGCTGTGCGCTGTCGCCCTGGGTGTTCCGGCTGTTGAGGGTGACGGATCCTGCCGTGCAGGGCTTTACGCTGGGACTGGCTGCCCACGGCTTCGGCACGGCCCAGGCCTTCGCTCGCATTGGGGCGGTCGCCGGGGCCTTCTCGGGGCTTGCCATGGGTCTTACCGGCCTGCTCACTGCCTTTCTGCTGCCGCTGTTGACTCGGCTGTTTGGCCTGGGGGGGTAAGTAAGCGGGAATGAGTTTGTCGCGGGAGTGGTCCTGGGTATAAGAAAAGCGGCGCCTTCCGGCACCGCTTCTGGTGGTGGTGATTGGTCGCGGCCTTGTCAGATCTCTTCCCAGAGCCGCTTGCGGAAGTCATGGCTGAGCTGGGTAGCCTGCTCCATGCGCTCCTGATGGGCATCAGTCATCTGCTTGACGAGCTTCTGATAGCAGGCATGCATCTCCTCGGGCGTGGAGGGCTGCTCGTCCTTCAAACACGCGGTCATCTGCTCGCCGCTCTCGGCGATCGCCTTGAGAAACTGCGCTTCGAATTTCATCGCATCCGCCAGGCTTTCCATCCAGGCCGCCTGCATCTGCGCCATCGGGCTGGCGCCTTTCATCCACTGCTGCTGCCACCAGGAGAGCATGGGGCTGGCATTCATCATGCCCGGGTCCATGCCGAAGGGATTGGTCTTCATGATCGCCTCCTGAACGGGCCCCTCGGGGCGCGCTGCGGGGAATTGGGGGTTTAGGGATTCGCGTCTAGAGTATAGTTGAGGTGGCCCGGGGCGTGCCGCAGGAGTGATGCTTTCATGACGCCTGTCATGCCGCGTTCTGCTATCCGGACAAGCCGTCAAGGAGTTGGCCATGTGGGGTGTGATCAAGTCGGTGCTGGCGGCATTTTTCGGCGTGCAGAAGGAGCAGCGCCGCCGCGAGGATTTCGAGCAGGGCAGGCCACTTGCCTTCGTCGTCGTGGGTCTGGTGATGGGGCTGCTGTTTGTGGTGGGAGTGGCGGCGTTGGCCATCGCGGTCGCGCGCTGAGGGTGGCCGCGTTGAATCTGGCGTTGGTACGCGCGGCGACTGTGGCGGTTTGTCACAGTAGGTTCCACTATACTGCTTCGCAGACACAGCTAATGTTGCGTTAATCGCGATGACAACAATAAAAGGAGGCGCCGATGCGCACGATGTTCGTGTGGATGGCGAGCTGTCTGATCGGGTTTTTGTCACTGCCCGCAGCAGTTGCCAGCGGTTGGAATATGCCGGTGGGGGTCACCGAGGTCAGCCGTGAGATCCACTCCCTGCACATGACCATCTTCTGGATCTGTGTGGTCATCGGCGTGGTCGTTTTCGGGGTCATGTTTTATTCCCTGTTCAAGTTTCGCCACTCCCGTGGAGCCAAGTCCTCGAATTTCCACGAGAATACCACCGTAGAAGTGATCTGGACGGCGGTTCCGCTGCTGATCCTGGTCGCCATGGCGGTACCCGCTACCGCCACCCTCAAGAAGATGTACGACACCTCCGACGCCGAGCTGGATGTGATGATCGTCGGCCAGCAGTTTCGCTGGCGCTACGAGTATCTGGGCGAGGATGTCGCCTTCACCTCCAGCATGAACACGCCCATGGCGCAGGTTCGTGGTGAGGAGGAAAAGGGGGAGCACTACCTGCTCGAGGTGGATAACCCGCTGGTGCTGCCCATCAACCGCAAGGTGCGTTTCCTGATGACCTCCGACGATGTCATCCACTCCTGGTGGGTGCCGGATTTTGCCGTCAAGCAGGACACCATTCCCGGCTTCATCAACGAGAACTGGACCCGCATCGACGAGCCCGGCATCTACCGCGGCCAGTGCGCCGAACTTTGCGGCATGAATCACGGCTTCATGCCCATCGTGGTTCACGCCATGGAGGAGGATGACTTCGACGCTTGGCTGGTGGAGCAGAAGGAAGAGGCCGAGCTGGAAGCCATGGGTGTCGATCGCGACTGGGCGATGGATGAGCTGATGGAGCGCGGCGAAGGCGTCTATGCCAGTGTCTGCGCGTCCTGTCACCAGGACGAAGGGCAGGGCAGTCCGCCTGCTTTCCCGGCTCTGGCCGGCAACCAGCAGCTGATCGACGATCTGGACTGGCACCTCGATGTCATCATCAATGGGGTGTCGGGTGCGGCCATGCCGGCCTTTCGCAGTACGCTGAATCCGGTAGAGATTGCGGCAGTCACGACCTGGAGCCGCAACGCCTGGGGGAATGACACGGGGGATGTCGTGCAGCCTGCCGAGGTCGCCGCGCAACTGACGCAGTAGCCTGGGCGGTATCCCGGCACGGTATTCAGCCCCTTGCCAAGA
>PWIZ01000232.1 GCA_003560175.1 Halomonas sp.
GGTCGCCTGGTCAAGCTTGAGCTCGCCGAGGATATCGGCCATCTCAAGCCCCATGCGAAAGCTGGAGCCGTCCTGGAGCCAGGCACGATGGGAGCGCCCGGACTCACCCTCCAGCCGCTCGGCCAGCCGGCAGGCCTCGCGCATCTCGTCGGGGTCGCGCAGCTTGACGTCCTCCTGCAGCCGCTCGATCCAACGTTCGATGTCGACCTGCCCCGTCGCGGTCAGGGGCTGGTCCTCTCGGACTTTAACCATCGGGTGACGCTCCTTGCCGCCGCTGTCCCTCCCCGGGGAGCTCGAACAGCAGCATCGATTCCAGATGTGAGGTGTGCACGAACATGTCGGCCACGGCAGCGCGCGTGACCCGATATCCCCCATGCACAAGGCGTGCCGCATCCCGCGCCAGGGTGGCCGGATCGCAGGCGACATAGAGCACTCTGGGAACCCGCGCGGCCGCCAGGGCCAGGACCGCCGGCTCGGCGCCCTCTCGAGGCGGGTCCAGCACCACCACCTCGGGCCCCACCTCGTCGAGCAAACGGGCCACCGCTCCCGCCTGCGCCAGGTCGGCCTGACGGGACTCGACCCTCGGGACGCGCGCACCGGCATCGAGCCGCGCACCATGGCGGGCCGCGTTGTCGGCCAGCCGCTCGACCATGGCCGGGCTGCCCTCCACGGCGGTGACCGAGGCGCCGGCCGAGGCCAGCGGCAGGCTGAAGTTGCCCACCCCGGCGAAGAGGTCGAGCAGCGGCGTCCCCTCCAGGTCCGTCAGCCACTGCAGCGCCGTGGTCACCATCTGCCGATTGACCTCGGCGTTGGCCTGCAGGAAATCTCCGGGGGCGAAGCCCAGGGTCAGCTCGCCCACGGCGGAGGCGTCGGCAGCCGAGGGGACACGACAGCTCAGCGCCGGCGCCGGGGTAAGCCACTCGAGCCTGGGCGACTCGCGACCGACCAGCCAGGCCAGGTGCAGGGCGTGGCCGGCGGCGAAGGCCTCCCAGCGGCCGCGATCCTCACCATGGGGCTTGAGCTGGCGCACCACCAGCACCGGCCCCTGGTCGCTGTCGAGCAGCTCCAGGTGGCCGACCTGACGCGGCGCCGAGAGCGACGCCACCTGCTGGTGCAGCGGCGCCAGCAGCGCGCCCAGCTCGGGCACCAATATGGTGCACTGCTCGATATCCACCAGCCGGTGGCTGTGGCGAGCCCTGAAGCCGAGGTGAACGCCGCCCTCGGCGTCCACCTTGACGCCCAGGCGGGCGCGGCGGCGATAGCCGTCGCTGGCGCCGGCCAGCAGCGCCATCTCGTCCGGCACCTCGACGCCCTGGCGGGCCAGCAGATCCCGCAGCACCGCCTGCTTGTGGCGGCGCTGGGCCGCGACCTCCAGGTGCTGGAGGTCGCAGCCGCCGCAGCGGGCATAGTGGGGACAGGGGGGCTCGGCGCGCTCCGGCGATGCCTCCAGCACCTCGCGCAGGTGGGCCTCGTCGAAGCGCTTGCGGGTGCGGTGCACCGCGACCTCGACCCGCTCGCCGGGCAGAGCCCCCTCCACGAAGAGCGCCTTGCCGGCGGCATCGTGGGCCAGGCCGCGCCCGTCGTGGGCCAGCCGTTCGATGATCACGCCAGCGGTGTCGTCAGCGCCCCCCTGCCGCCCGGGAGCGGACTGCGGCGCCTGGCGCCCCTGGAGGCCCGAGACTCCCGACCGTTCACGGCGCGGCCGCCGCTTGCCCAGCATGGCCATCTCAAGCCTCCGGGGCGAACAGGCCGGTGGAAAGGTAGCGGTCGCCGCGGTCGCAGACGATGAACGCGATGACCGCGTTCTCGACCTCCTCGGCCACGCGCAGAGCACCGGCCAGGCACCCGCCCGACGACACCCCGGCGAGGATCCCCTCCTCACGGGCCAGCCGCCGCATGTGCTCCTCGGCCTCACGCTGGCCGATATCGATCACCCGATCGACCCGGCTGGCATCGAAGATGCTGGGCAGGTATTCCGGTGGCCAGCGGCGAATGCCGGCAATGCTGGCACCGTCCTCCGGCTGCAGGCCGATGATCTGTATCTCGGAATTGCGCTCCTTCAGTGCCTTCGAGACGCCCATGATGGTGCCCGTGGTGCCCATGGAACTGATGAAGTGCGTCACCCGGCCGGCGGTCTGCTCCCAGATCTCGGGACCGGTACCCCGGTAGTGGGCCAGGGGATTATCGGGGTTGGCGAACTGGTCCAGGCGCTTGCCCTCGCCGCGGGCCAGCATGGCTTCGGCCACATCCCGGGCCTGCTCCATGCCGCCCTCCTTGCTGACGGTAATCAGTTCGGCGCCGAAGGCGGCCATGGCCTGCTTGCGCTCCTCGGAGGCGTTTTCGGGCATGATCAGCACCATGCGATAGCCTCTGATGGCCGCCGCCATGGCCAGGGCAATACCGGTATTGCCCGAGGTCGCCTCCACCAGCGTATCGCCGGGGGTGATCTCGCCCCGCGCCTCGGCCTGCACGAGCATGGAGAGGGCCGGGCGATCCTTCACGGAACCGGCGGGGTTGTTGCCCTCCAGCTTGGCCAGCAGGACGTTGTTGCGGCCGGCGTTGATACGCTTGAGGCGGACCAACGGCGTGTTGCCGACGACATCCTCGAGGGTGGGAAAATGCATGCAACCTTCCTTGTGGAAACGGGTTTTCAGTCATTATATCCCTGCCGCCGCGGGGGGGACAGGTATGCCCATCTGCTGTGCCATACTGGGGGCTGCCACCTGCAGAGAGCCTGCCGATGTCGTTGAAGTTCCGCCTGATGCTGATTGGCCTGATCGTGCCCTGGCTGCTGATGCTGCTGCTCGCCGTGACGACCCTGTCGCTGCAACGCTCGGACCACGCCGAACAGCTTCAGTCCCGCCTGGAGCAGGCCGTCGACCTTCTCATGCCTCTGCTGAACGATGCCCGCGATGCCGAGCAGCGGGAGGCCACGGCGACACGCCTGCTGGAGCTCGATGAGATCCGCGCCCTGGGCATCATCGATACCCGGGGCGAGATGCTGGTGCAGCTGGGTCGGCTTCGCTCGCCGCCCGCTGCCCCCGGCGGAGCGGGTCGGCAACTCGATCAAGAGGGTGCCGAATGGCGGCTGCA
>PWIZ01000177.1 GCA_003560175.1 Halomonas sp.
ATCATCTACGAACTGGAGCCGGTCAAGCGCGGCATCTACTCCGGGGCGGTGGGCTATCTCTCCTGGCACGGCAACCTGGACACCGCCATCGCCATCCGCACCGCAGTGATCAAGGACGGCCAGCTGCATGTTCAGGCCGGCGCCGGCATCGTCGCCGACTCCGTGCCCGAGATGGAGTGGCAGGAGACCCTCAACAAGGGGCGGGCGCTGTTCCGCGCCGTGGCCATGGCCGAGCGCGGCCTGGACAACCTCGAATAGCCAAGGCGCCGGAGAGACGACCCATGAAAGTCTGCATGATTGACAACTACGACAGCTTCACCTTCAACGTGGTGCAGTATCTGGGCGAGCTGGGTGCCGAGGTGGAGACCCACCGCAACGACGCCATTACCCTCGAGCAGATCGAGGCCATGGCGCCGACCCATCTGGTGATCTCCCCGGGGCCCTGCACTCCCAACGAGGCGGGTATTTCCATGGCGGCCATTCGCCACTTCGCCGGTAAGCTGCCGATTCTCGGGGTCTGCCTGGGTCACCAGGCCATCGGCCAGGTCTATGGCGGCGAGGTGGTACGCGCGCCCCAGGTGATGCACGGCAAGACCTCGGCCATTCGTCACGGTGGCCTGGGGGTGTTCGAGGGGCTCGATGATCCATTGGAGGTGACCCGCTACCACTCCCTGGTGGTGGCCCGGGACTCGCTGCCCGCGTGCCTGGAGGTCACTGCCTGGACCGATGACGACGACGTCACCCCGGGGTTGATCATGGGGCTGCGCCACCGCGAGCTCGACGTGGAGGGGGTGCAGTTTCACCCCGAGTCGATCCTCACCCGGCAGGGCCATGAGCTCCTGGCCAACTTTCTGAAACGTCATGCGTAGGCGCCGCTGAGCCGAGCCTGCGTCGAGGAGACCGACTATGCAGATGCGAGATGCCCTCGGCGCCCTGATGCGCCGCGAGAACCTGAATTTCGCCGAGACCCATGAGGCGATGCGCCAGATCATGACCGGGGAGACCAGCGATGCGCTGATTGCCGCCTTCCTGATGGGCATGGCCATGAAGGGCGAGACCGCCGAGGAGATCAGCGCCGCCGCCCAGGTGATGCGTGAGCTGATGAAGCCGGTGCAGCTGCCGACTCGGCTCGAGAACGTGGTGGATATCGTCGGTACCGGCGGCGATGGCGCCAACTTGTTCAACGTCTCCACCGCGGCGAGCTTCGTGGTGGCCGCCGCCGGCGGCCACGTGGCCAAGCATGGCAACCGCGGGGTGTCGTCGTCCTCGGGCAGCGCCGATCTCTTCGCCGTGGCCGGTATCCACCTCGACCTCGACGCCGAGCAGGTGGCGCGCTGCATCACCGAGGTGGGCGTGGGCTTCATGTTCGCTCCCAATCACCACCCGGCCATGCGCTATGCGGTGGGGCCGCGCCGGGAGATGGGCGTGCGTACCCTGTTCAATATCCTGGGGCCGCTGACCAACCCCGCCGGCGCTGCCAATCAGGTGCTGGGGGTCTATGACCCGGCGCTGGTGCCGCTGATGGCCGACGTGCTGCGCCGCCTGGGCAGTCGCCACGTGCTAGTGGTGCACGCCGAGGATGGCCTGGACGAGATCTCCCTGGCCCAGCCGACTCTGGTGGCTGAGCTCCGGGATGGCGAGGTTCACGAGTACGTCATCACCCCGGAGGAGATGGGCATTGCCCGTCAGTCGCTGGACACGCTGCGGGTGCAGTCCGCCGAGGACAGCCTGCGTCTGGTGGAACAGGCGCTGGTGGGCGAGGGGCCGGCGGCGGATATCGTCGCCCTCAACGCCGGGGCGGCCCTGTATGTGTCAGGCGTTGCCGACAGCCTCAAGGAAGGGGTATCCCTGGCCGAGGACGCCCAGGGCTCGAAGCTGCCCCTGGAGAAGCTCAGGGAGCTGGCCAACTTTACCCGTGTCTTCCTGCAGTGAGCATCCCCTACTCTGTGTCCCCCCATCAAGGAGTTAACCGATGAGCGTTTCCCCGGGGGCGACCCCCACCATCCTGACCCGCATCCTCGCCCGCAAGGACGAGGAGGTGGCCGAGCGCTCCCGTGCCGTCTCCGAGGCCGAACTGCTGCGCCTGGCCGCCGAGCAGAGTGCGCCGCGGGGCTTCGTGGCCGCCATGCAGCGCCTGATCGCCGCCGGCGACCCGGCGGTGATCGCCGAGGTCAAGAAGGCCTCGCCCTCCAAGGGGGTGATGCGCGAGGATTTCCGTCCCGGCGAGATCGCGACGAGCTACGCCAAGGGCGGCGCCGCCTGCCTCTCGGTGCTTACCGATGCCGACTTCTTCCAGGTTCATGAGGACTACCTGATCGAGGCCCGGGACGCCTGCGACCTCCCGGTGATCCGCAAGGACTTCATCACCCATGGCTATCAGGTGAGCGAGGCCCGGGCCATCGGCGCCGACTGCATCCTGCTGATCGTTGCCGCTCTGGACGACGCCCGCATGGAGGATCTCAACCGCCAGGCCGTGGAGCTCGGCATGGATGTGCTGGTGGAGGTCCACGACGCTCAAGAGCTGGATCGGGCGCTGAAGTTGGATCTGAGCTTGGTGGGTATCAACAACCGCGACCTGCACACCTTCGACACGACTCTGGACACCACCTTGAACCTGCTGGCGCGGATTCCCAGGGAGGTCACCGTGGTGACCGAGTCCGGCATCCACACCCGCGATGACGTGCTGCGCATGCGCGAGCACGACGTCAACGCCTTCCTGGTGGGTGAGGCCTTCATGCGCGAGGCCGACCCCGGCGAAGCCCTGCGCCGGCTGTTCTTCTGAGGCCGACCGGTCGGCGCCGCTCGGGGCCGGCCGTCGCATCGAGAGAAGCTCGAGCACCAGACACCAAAAGGCCGGCGGGACTACCGCCGGCCTTCTTTCATATTTCGACATTCTGGACCCCCCGACGGGCGCGTTTCGCGCTCGCCGGGGCGCCTTGCCGCCTACTCCTCTCCGGTATTATAGGGCAGGGAGGAGTGGTGCAGCACGATGCGCAGGTCGCCCTCGTCGTCCAGGTGGTAGCCCCAGCTCTTGTCCACCACGGTGGTGTTGCCGTCGGCATCCAGGATCGAGACGTTGCCCATGGTCAGCG
>PWIZ01000211.1 GCA_003560175.1 Halomonas sp.
GCCTGGCGCTGGGATTCGCGATGGGCGTTGAGGGTCGAGATGCCGTTGGCCGCATCCACCAGGCAGACCACGCCGTCCAGGCGGAAACGCTGCGCCAGCCAGTGGTCGGTCATCAGGGTGTGCAGGATGGGCGCCGGGTCGGCCAGGCCGGTGGTCTCGATGATCATCCGCGAGATCGGCCGGCCCCCGTCGCGCTCGAGAGCCTCCCAGGCCTGCTGGACGCTCCGGCTCAGGTCACCGCGGATGGTGCAGCAGAGACAGCCGCTGCTCATCTCCACCACACTGTGCTCGTCGCCCTCGGCGACCAGCCGGTGGTCGAGCCCGATGTCGCCGAACTCATTGATCACCACCAGCGCATCGCGCATGGCGGGCTGGCGCACCAGCCGGTTGAGCAGGGTGGTCTTGCCGCTGCCGAGAAAGCCGGTCAGCACCGTGACCGGCATGAGGTCTGCGTCGCGCATGGCTTACTCCCAGGCGGGGAAGGGGTCGGGCAGTGACTGCCAGGCCTCCTTGCCGGCCAGTAACTCCTCCTCGCTGAGCAGGCAGGCGTCCAGGGCCTGGCGGATGCGCGCCTCATCGAGGTTCTGGCCGATGAAGACCAGCTCCTGGCGCATATCGCCGAAGGGCTCCTGCCACTTGTCCACGATGGCGGCGCGGTAGTCGGGGTCCTCCGGCCAGTTGGACTCGGGCACGGCCTTCCAGAACATGCCGGCAAAGCCGTAGTGGGCGATGCCGCCGGCCTGGCTCCACTGGCCGGCAAACTGCGGCCGCGTGGCTAGCCAGAAGAAGCCCTTGGAGCGCAGCAGCTTGCCGCCGCCCCAGTCGCCATGCAGCTGATCATAGAACTTCTGCGGGTGAAATGGGCGCCGGGCGTGGTAGGCGAAGCTGCCGATGCCGTACTCCTCGGTTTCCGGCAGGTGCTCGCCACGCAGCTCCTTGAGCCAGCCCGGCGCCTGCTGGGCGCGCTCGAAGCTGAAGCGGCCGGTCTCGAGCACCTTCTCCAGTGCCACCTCGCCGTGGCTGATGGGAATGAGCTCGGCCTCGGGATTGAGCGAGCGCAGCACCGCGGTGAGCTCATCGAGCTGGACAGAGGAGAGAAGGTCGGTCTTGCTGATCAGCAGCACATCACAGAATTCGATCTGGTCCACCAGCAGGTCGGCGACGTTGCGCTCGTCCTCTTCGCCCAGGCTCTCGCCCGCCTCGGCCAGGGACTGCGCCTCCTCGTACTGGGTGAGGAAGTTGGCGCCGTCGACCACGGTGACCATGGTGTCGAGCCGGGCGATATCCGAGAGGCTGCGGCCCTGTTCGTCGGCGAAGGTGAAGGTCTCGGCCACCGGCAGCGGTTCGGAGATCCCGGTGGATTCGATGACCAGGGTATCGAAGCGCCCCTCCTCGGCGAGCCGACGCACCTCGATCAGCAGGTCTTCGCGCAGGGTGCAGCAGATGCAGCCGTTGCTCATCTCCACCAGCCGCTCCTCGGCGCGGTTGAGGGTCACCTCGCCCTCGTCACCGGGGGCGCCGCGCACCAGGGCGGCGTCGATGTTGACCTCGCTCATGTCGTTGACGATGACCGCCACCCGGCGGCCCTCGCGATTGGCGAGGATATGGTTGAGCAGGGTGGTCTTGCCGGCGCCCAGGAAGCCGGAGAGCACGGTCACCGGCAGGGGGGTGTGCAGGGATGTCATCAGCCGTCACCTCGGGTCTTGCGGTAGTGGTTCTCGCGCTGCTCCTGGCGCTCCTTGGCCTCCAGGCAGAGGCGGGCGGTGGGGCGCAGCAGCAGCCTGGGGAGGCCGATCGGCTCGCCGGTCTCCTCGCAGTAGCCGTAGTCGTCCGCGTCGATCCGGCGCAGGGCCGCATCGATATTAGCCAGCAGGCGCGTTTCGCGATTGGCCTGGCGCAACTGCAGGCGCAGCTCCTCCTCGAAGGCAGCCTGGTCCAGCTCGTCGCTGTCCCGCTCATGGGAGGCCATGGCGGCGCGCACCTCGCACAGATGGCTCTCCACCTGGGCCTTCTCCTCGAGCAGCCGCTGCCGGAAGAAAGCCAGCTGTTCACTATTCATGTAGTCATCGTCGGGCATCGCCAGCAGGCGCGACTCTTCGGGGGTATGAGGCATGACGGTCTCGTGATGAGGTTCAGGCGGGGTCGATGGTCAGCAGCAGCCGCTTCTGGCCCTCGGCCAGGGCCGGGCTACGATGCACCAGCGCTCGATGTTCGTTGCCTTCCCAGCCACTGCCCTTGAGCAGGGCCAGGTCGCCCACCTCGAGCTGCTGGATGGCATCGGAGTCGCGGATGATCTCCGGCTTGTCCGTCGACGGTGCGCCGAGCCCCTCGCGATTGACGGCGGCTTCGGGGAGCCACTCGCTGCCCGGCCCGTGGTAGGTGGTCACCAGGCGCACCGGCAGGTTATCGACGTGGAAGCGCGGGCACATGGCGGCGTCCAGCAGGCGCAGGCGGATACCCACCGTCTCGGTATCGAACAGGTATGCCATGGCCTCGGCCAGCAGCTGGACGTCTTCCATCAGCGCCTCGGCTGCCTCGGGGGCCGGCAGCCGCTTGAGCAGGTCGGCGCGCAGGTCGTCGCCGGGCTGGCCCAGCCAGGCCAGCTGCCAGGCGCGCTCTGTCTGGCACTGGGCCTGCACGCTCTGCTGGAGGGCGGCCGACAGGGAGCGCCGCATCACGGCGATAGTGATGTCGTCCTCGAAGATGCGCGGCAGGGCATCGATCTCGTCACCCAGAGCCCAGTGCAGGGCCAGGTTGGCGTTATGCGGCAGGGAAGGTGAGAGCGCAGGCATCGATATGGTGACCTCCTTCAGATTCAAGAAAGTAATGTTATATCGTAACCTTTCTGTCGCCAACCCTTTTCCGGCTGCCGGGGTGCCCACCTTGGTCGCTGCACATATTGCCATTGTGAATCATGCCGGCATTGGTCGGCCGGGCAGGTCACTGCCTTTACGCTCCGGAAGCCGGAGGCCGTGCACCTCGAGCGCGGTGCCGACCAGTTGAGCGGCTACCACAAGACGGATGCCAGTTACCGCCAATGGTGTCGTCACTCTGGCGGGCATGTCATGACCGAGCATCCCGAGC
>PWIZ01000158.1 GCA_003560175.1 Halomonas sp.
CTACAACTTTGGTCGCAGTCTTGACGCGAAAAGCACTTGATAGCAGCCTCGAGGGGCGCCATTATCAGCGCCCACTCGCTTCCCCTCTGTCGGAGGGCCGGGCGAGGCCATGACCGGGGTGGCATCGGGTCGGGGGCGCCAAGGCGGCCCACTACCGATAAGACCCTACCACTGTTGACATTTCCCGATCTGGATTCGAACACCCATGAGCAAAGTCCTGATTATCGGCGCCGGTGGCGTCGGCGGCGTCGTGACCCACAAGTGCGCACAGCATCCTGAGGTCTTCACCGAGATCCTGCTGGCCAGCCGCAACGAGGCCAAGTGCCAGGCGATCGCCGCCCAGCTTGACCGTCCGGTCCAGACCGCCCAGGTGGACGCCGACAATGTCGAAGACCTGGTCAAGCTGATCGAATCGTACCAGCCTGACGTGCTGATCCACGTGGCCCTGCCCTATCAGGACCTGACCATCATGGAGGCGTGCCTGCGCACCGGCGTGCCCTACCTGGACACCGCCAACTACGAGCACCCCGACGAGGCCAAGTTCGAGTACAAGGAGCAGTGGGCCTTCCAGGAGCGCTTCGCCAAGGCGGGCAACATGGCCACCCTGGGCTGCGGCTTCGATCCGGGCATGACCAACATCTACTGCGCCTACGGCCAGAAGAACCTCTTCGACGAGATCCACCGCATCGACATCCTGGATGCCAACGGCGGTGACCACGGCTACCCCTTTGCCACCAACTTCAACCCGGAGATCAACATTCGCGAGATCACCGCGAACGGGCGCTACTGGGAGAAGGGCGAGTGGAAGGAGACACCGCCACTGGCTGAGAAGCGCAAATTCGACTTCGACGGCATCGGCGAGAAAGACCTCTACCTGCTTTACCACGAGGAGCTCGAGTCCCTGGTACAGAACATCAAGGGCCTGGAGCGTATCCGCTTCTGGATGACCTTCTCCGACAAGTACATCACCCACCTGAAGGTGCTGGAGAACGTCGGCATGACCCGCATCGAGCCGATCAAGGTCAACGGCTGCGAGATCTCTCCCCTGCAGTTCCTCAAGGCCGTGCTGCCGGACCCCGCATCGCTGGGCCCGCGCACCAAGGGCAAGACCAACATCGGCGTGATCTTGGACGGCATCAAGGATGGCAAGCGTCGCAAGGTGTACATCTACAACATCTGCGACCACGAGAAATGCTATGAGGAGGTCAAGTCCCAGGCCATCTCCTACACCACCGGCGTGCCGGCAGTGACCGGCGCCATGCTGATGCTGGAAGGCATCTGGAAGGGCGAGGGGGTGTTCAACGTCGAGCAGCTCGACCCCAACCCCTTCATGGAGCGCATCGGCGAGATGGGCCTGCCCTGGCAGGTAGTAGAGCTGGACCCCGACCACGACCCCCTGGCCTGAGGACGAGATGAGCGAAATCGCCTATCCGTTCGACATCCAGGCCTGCCCCTCGCCGGCCTATGTGGTGGACGACGCCCTCCTGCGCCGCAATCTGGAACTGCTGGGGCAGCTCCAGTCGCGCAGCGGTGCTAGGATCCTGCTCGCCCTCAAGGGCTTCGCCATGTGGGATACCTTCCCGCTGGTACGCCAGTACCTGGTGGGCACCACGGCCAGCGGCCAGGACGAGGCGCGCCTCGGCGCCGAGGCCTTCGGCGGCGAGGTGCACTGCTACTCGCCGGCCTTCACCGAGGAAGAGATGGCCGTGGTGCTGCGCTATGCGGACCACCTCAGCTTCAACTCGCCGGGCCAGTGGCGGCACTTCCGGGATACCGTCGCGGCAGCGCCGCGGCGAGTCTCCTGCGGCATGCGGGTCAATCCGGAGCACTCCACCGGGGCGGTGCCGATCTATGATCCCTGCGCGCCGGGCTCGCGGCTCGGCACCCGTGCCGCGGACCTGTCACCCGCGGATCTCGAGGGCCTCGAAGGACTGCACTTCCACACCCTCTGCGAGCAGAACAGCGATGCCCTGGAAGAGACCCTGGCGGCCTTCGAGGCGAAGTTCGGCCAGTACCTCGCCGGGCTGAAGTGGGTGAACTTCGGCGGCGGCCACCATATCACCCGGGAGGACTACGACGTCGAGCGGCTGGTGCGGGTGATCCAGGGCTTCAAGGGACGCCATCCGCACCTCACGGTCTACCTGGAGCCGGGCGAGGCCATCGCGCTCAACACCGGCTACCTGGTGTGCAGCGTGCTGGATATCGTGGAGAACGATGGCCCCATCGCCATCCTCGACACCTCGGCCACGGCGCACATGCCCGACGTGCTGGAGATGCCCTATCGGCCGCAGATCATCGGAGCCGGCGAGCCGAGCGAGAAGGCCCACACCTATCGCCTGGGCGGCCTGACCTGCCTGGCCGGCGACGTCATCGGCGATTACTCGTTTGATGCGCCGCTGGCCATCGGTGACCGCCTGGTGTTTACCGACATGGCCCACTACACCATGGTCAAGACCACCACCTTCAACGGCATCCGCCTGCCGTCGATCTGCCGGATCGACGAGGCGAGCCGCGCGGTGCGCACGGTACGGACCTTCGGCTACGTGGACTATATGCAGAGGCTGAGCTGATCCGGCCGCGCCACCGATTACGCGCCAGGCCAATGTCCTGCACCAGACTGAAGCCCCCTCGTGGGGCTTCTTTCATTTCCGACCCCGCGTTTCCGCCCAGGCCTCTCGGAGCTTCACCGTCGCGCCCCTAGCCTCTATGGTGGAGGAAAGTCACTACCACAGGGAGCATCCGATGCTCAGGGTCTACAAGTTCGGCGGCGCCTCGATCCAGGACGCCAACGCCATTCGCCATCTGGGCGAGCTGCTGGCCGAGAAGGCCCCGAGGCCAAGGGCCATGGTCGCCTCTGCCATGGGCAAGACCACCAACGCCCTGGAGGCGCTACTGCAGGCGGCCCGCCAGAATGATGAGACGCTCTACCGCCAGCGGCTGGCGGCGATCCGCGACGACCATCTGGCGGTGGCCGAGGAATTATTCGGCCCGGGGTCCACCGTGGGCGACGAGCTGGAGCAGCGGCTGGCCGAGCTGGATGCCGCTCACCACGCCCATCGGGAGACGCCTTTCCCCTTCC
>PWIZ01000167.1 GCA_003560175.1 Halomonas sp.
CGATTGGTTGAATGGAATTTGTTTAAGTGCCTCCTCTTATGCAACGGCACAATGTTTAATGGCTTTGCGTGATACTGATCTTAGGCCAGATTTGAAGATAATTAAAATCCCCACCTTGATTATGCACGGAAAAAAGGATAAAATATGTTCGTATGACCTGGCCGAACAGATGAAGATGGGTATAAAAGATTCGCAGCTTATTGACTTTAAAAATAGCGGTCATAGTATGTTTTTGGAAGAAACCCCTAAGTTTAATGCAGAGCTGATAAAATTTGCAGAGAAATGATTTAGATCGGAAACTATTAAAGAAAGGAAGTTGAAGAAAGGTACTCACCTGTTATACTTTCACGCTTGTCACTGTCAAACTTCTCCACTGCAGCGAAGCATAATCCCGAAAGTTTTACCGGACACTATTGAAAAAACATTCTGATTATCCGCAATCTTGCAAGTATTGGTTTTTCAATTATCATACTTTGGACCCACCCCGGCCTTCGGGCACCCCTCCCTGCAGGCAGGGAGGAGAAGGGTGCAAGTTCAAACTTTTCCTAAATGAGCTATAGGTATTAATACATCAGGATTTTTCTCATAAAATTAAAGCTTTTGCTGCCGTATCCCCCCTCCTTACTAGTAGGGACCGTGTCTCGACTTCAGGCGAGAGGGGGCAGGGTGGGTCAAGTTTAGGACATAAACTTGTGGCAAGATTGCGGATAATCATTAAAAATATAAAACATTCGATAGATACATTTATATTTGGAAACAATTTGAAGAATTCAGTAAGATTTTCAGGTGAATTGCCTTTGGGGCAAGTTAAACAAAAATAAATACCGCACTATGAAAAGATTGGGACTTTCAATTATAATGCTCTTTGCTGCAATTGTGGTTTTTGGGCAAGATACCCTACAGAATCATTTGCGCATACAGCAAATATTGTCTGAACCTACATCAGACATTAAGTATAAAAGGATTTCCGAGGAACAAATCAAATATTTGCTGGAAACAGATACCACTGTCAGAGTTACATATAAACAGAATGACCTAAAGCAGAATCAACCAGCGTATTATGTAAATGGATTGTTTGTAAAGAACTTATCATTGTCAGCAATTGATCCGGGAACCATCGAAGAAATATCAGTAGAGGCAGGAGAATTTGAGAAAGGCAACAAGAAGTACTCTGGTAAACTTTTTATTAAATTGAAAGATTATATTGATTTCAAGCCTATAACTATAAGTGAGATGAAAAGTAAGCATCTTGATCTACCTTATAAAAATTCTGTTTTAATGATAGACAATAAAATTGTTATTGATGATTACAAGGAATTGGTAATCAATGAACGCGGCATTTTTAAAATTGAGGTACAATCACTTCAATTGGAAAATGAAAATTGGAATGTCATAAACTTAATAACAAGAACAGAAAAAAATATAAAGGAGGCATTTGTCATTAGGATAGGAGGTGATGATCAGGAGTAGAACCAGCTCCCGCAGGGTATCGCTATTATGTGTTTCGCTGCTCTGTCTCTCATAAGCGGGAAAGCCCGCAAATTTAACACTGTGGCTATAGCAGGACCGTTGGCATTTTTTTAAACTAAAAGAACCAGACTATGAAAAAAGCAATTATAGTACTGATCCTATTACTGTTGGGAAGTTTCTCCTTTGGGCAAAAAAATATGAAACTTATACCCAGTGGTGAAATTGAACATAATTCTGTAATGGTTAAAGTTAATGCATTCTGGATGAGTGAAGAAATTACCAACAGAGAATACAGAGAATTTATTCACGCTTTACAGGCAAACCCCAATGACAGTTTACGCGTAATAAATATTGGTAAAATAGCTGAAGGAGCAGACGTGCAAAGTGCAATGAAGCTTTACAGTTATAATGAAGTTTTGAATAAGGCAACTTATTCTAATGGATGGAGCGGAGAACAGTCTTTCGAAAATTATTTCTATTCCCGCAAATATGATGACCACCCTGTGGTGGGGGTTACTTTTGAAAGCGCGAAATTCTTCTGTATATGGAAAACAAAACAGTTAAATATAGAAAGAAGGAAAAAAGGTTTGCCCAATGTGGCTGATGTCAGACTTCCAACCGAAACCGAATGGATTTATGCTGCACAAGGAAATAATGAAGGCAGTATGCCAGAAAATGTTTCTGGATTACGCAAGGTAAAAAGTGGAGGTAAAAACAAATATGGGCTCCATAATATGAATAGCAATGTAAGTGAATGGACTCTTAATACAACAGAAGAAGGCCAAAGGATTATTAAGGGTAGTTCCTGGAAAGAAAAGATTGGTGTTTTTGAAAGAATTGAAAAACCTGCAGATTATAGGGATAACACAACCGGCTTTAGGGTAGTTATGACTAATATTTAAACGTGGCTATTGGGATAGACTTTTGTTCTTGAAACTACATATTTTACCAATTGAAAGGATATGAAAAAGCATAAAAGAAACTTTCAGCATCTGATGCTTTGCAGCATATTTTTAATCTGTTGTACCCATCCTTCAATGGGGCAGGAAAAAGTAAACATTTCAGCAGGCATAGGATCACCTGAGTTGCTGAATGTGGGTTTGCGGTTTCAGTTTGACCAGGCTCAAATAGGACTATCCTTGGGGTCGATGCCTGTAAAGGATGAAAGTATGGTTTCTTTTGCAGGTGATGTATATTACCACTTTGCAGGATCGTCAGTTTTATCAAACAGGCGCCCCTGGTATGGAAGGGGCGGGTTGACCTGGTTGCGATATGAAACCAATACTTTAATTGATAAGCATTTGTATTTGAATGCAAGGGTTGGCAGAGATTTGAATATCTCAGAAAAATTTGGGGTAAACATTGACGCGGGTCTTAGTTTTGAATTATATAGTGAAAGAACAAGAAAGGAACCCCCGGGTATATGGAGCTTCCAACTCGATTTTCCTGTTTTACCATCTTTGGGAATCGGATTTTTTTATCGTATGTAAGAAAAGAATTATTAAACAAAACTGAAAATTTTACCATAAAATCGCATTTACAATGGAAAAATTAAAATTCTTATTGCCGCTGTTAGCAGTTTCTTTAGTTGCTATTTCATGCGCATC
>PWIZ01000411.1 GCA_003560175.1 Halomonas sp.
ATCAGAAAGGTTCTCTGGGTGTCAACTACATTCTCGAATTGCTCAACCTTGATCCTGTGGCTGTTCGGGAGAGCGTTGAGAATGATATGTTCACGGTCAACGATCCTACGTTCAATGAAGTTATCCGTGGTGTCCTCAGTGATGCAGGTCGAAACATTGTTGAGCAGAGCGACTTCGTTGAGAAGATGATTCAGTACATGAGCACTGTGTCTCAGTTTGATGTTAACTATGAAGCTCCCGATGAGGGCGGCGGTCGATTCTGATGTCCTTTTATCTCAGGCTCAATACCCTTTTGATACTGTTCGTGTATTGAAAGGTGTATTGAGCTTTTCTGTTGGAACCCCCGTTTTTTCGAGGTTGAGCCGTGAAAGATATAGTAGAACGTATAGTCCTGCGGGCAACAAAGGACAAGCACGAAAAAGAAGATGAGGAAGTTACTCGTCTGGTTCGTGAAAGCCCCAAGGACAGGTCTCCTCGTCGAGACAAAGAACGGGAGCGAATCAAGGAAGATGACCCCGATATTGATGGTGACCCTGATACGAAAGGAGACAAAGACTTGTCTATGAATTACAAGGACATCGGAGGCTCGGATTTACGGGCAGTTGGTGACCGTCTCGCAGCACGTCTTCTAGTGGCCTTTGGTGGTGGTGGGGATGATGAAGAGGACGACGATGATGATGATGAGGATGAAGAAGAACCAGAAGAAGATGATGAGGATGTCGAGCCCGAGCGTGTTCCTCCAGACGAGTCAGACATCCAAGAGGCCGCAGCTCAGCTTTACACCAAACAACTCCCAGAACTCTATGACATGGTGTTGTCTGACGACTATACGGACGAAGAGCAGAAGGCAATCCGCAAAGCCCTTCAACTAAAAACTGCGCCCCTTCCCCCCAATTGGAAACGGGAACGGTTCTTTGAGAATGGAATGATTTCGCTCAAAGGCCGTCAGTATTTCCGCAAGCACATGAAGAACTGGAGCATCAAGGACTTCGCAGATAACCTGACGTATTTCCGAGAACGTCTTCTTAACGAGACTCTGACGCAGGACTCTGATGAGATCAAGCATTATTACCAAGCCATTATTGAGCTGGTTGAAGGCGAATATGACGACCTCAAGGATTCCGATGTTGAGCCAATGACGGATCTCGACGAGCTTTTGGGTCCAATGGAAAACCCGGAAGAAGAGTTTGACAAAGCCTCCGCAAAGGTCCTCAGAGATGCGGCCAAGGGCTGGCATGAGAGATTGCGCAAAACAGGCCGTAAACAAGTTGAGCAACTACTTGATCAGGTGAGACAACGTCTGGCCGAACTTGATAAAACGCTGACCGTTGAATATGCGTGGCTTCGAAATATCAAGTTGTTGCTCCGGGGCGTCCTCGAAGGAGAACTTTCCGATCGAATGGAGACCCCGGACAAAGAAGGGTCTCTTCAGAAACGATCTCAGTACAGGGGTATTTTTAGTCCAATGGACAGGGATGCGCCGGATCGTCCAGTTTCCCCTAGTTGGAAAAGAAAAGACCCGCTTGATTTAAACGCAGAAGACTACGTCGGCCTGCTGGTAGAGTCCAAGCGATTGCTGGGCAAGCCTTTCATTTCAAGGGATCTGTATGATCACGATTTCGGCACGGCGTGTCGAGTCGCATTGGACCATGCCATTTTCTCGAAGGATGAAGGCAAGTATTCCAGCACAGTTGATGCGCCTACTTATCAGGCGCTCGTCGACATCCTGATTCGGGTTGTCGGAGAAGACCAATAACCTTTTTGGAGATTATCATGAACAATTTGAAGCAGCAGCTTATTCGTTTAGGGAATGAACATCCACACCTCCGTTCCCATCTTCGTCCTATTTTGGATGAAATCGTTCAGACGGATGTGGTTTCCGCTAGGGGCAAAAAACTTCGGATGTACGATCCAAGCCCCGGAGGTGGTACCGATTTTGTCGTGTCTATGGATGAATGGATACGAGACAATGCTGCACCTCATTCAGGCACACATCCCGATGATCTGGAGGCGGTACGCAATCTGAATGTGGGAGAAGAAATAAACATTGGGTTGTACATCTTAGAGCGGGTTGCATAATGACCAATCTAAAAAAACAGTTGGTACGGCTCGGGGAAGATCAGCCTCAGTTGCGTATTCACCTCCGTCCTATTTTGGATGCGGTCACAAAGACTCAATTCCTAACTGGGCGGGCTTCTTCCCTTCTAAAAACCTCGGGACATCAGCGGTTGGTTAGTGCTCTGAAAGACAAAATTGAGGAGATCGAGAGGAATGCTTTTGAAGGTGCCTTAGCCGATGTACAAGTATGGGGTCCAGAGAAAACTGAACGGGCAGATCAGATGTATGATGCTGATATAGCTGTGGTTTTTGATGGCGCAGGTTATAATTTTTTCTCTTATCGGTCTGATTACCCACAGTTGGTAGATAAAAATATCCGTAAATTGGAAGCTATCGCTGAACGGCATGGCTACCATATGGAAGTTTTAACGAATTGGGCAGTTGGATTCTACAAAGGGTAATTAATATCTAATATCTAATATTCCTTTTGTAAATGACAGTACACGAGTTTTTGCGTTGACCCTTTGAACTACTTTAACCGACAAGGTTTTATCATGCACAAGAAACAAGCACTTCGATATACACAGCGTCTCGACGCTCTGGCAAATGACGTTCAAGAGAACTGGAAGGCATACGGTCTGACAAAGCAGGCTGCGTATGATTTCTGTTTTCAGGTGGACAAGATGTCGGATCGAATCGACGAGATTGCTGGCATTGATCGTCAGTCAGAAGAACACCTTGACCTCCGTGATGAGCATGATCGGGCTGGAGAGCATCCTGCAGGAAAAAATGATCGTGATTTCATGGACCGTCAAGAACCCGATGAGCCTTACATGGATCACTATGACATGGAAGGTGTCCTAGAGGGCCTTGACCCGGAAGATGCTTACATGGATGAGTTTTCCCATTCCGAAGACGCCGGATTCAAAGACGGTCCACTGGAAGGCGAAGACCCTCTGGAAGGTCACAAGCGTCGTCAGAGAGCGTCCCAAAACAACTGGTATGACCGTTCAGCA
>PWIZ01000220.1 GCA_003560175.1 Halomonas sp.
GGCCACCGGCATGACGCCCATGGACTACGTGCACACCCTGCGCCTGGAGGAGGCCAAGCAGATGCTGGAGAGCGGCGAGGCGCCCATCGACGAGGTGGCCGAGCAGGTGGGGTACGCCGACTCCAGCTTCTTCCGCGCTCTGTTTCGCCGCCGCGTCGGCCTCACTCCCAGCCATTACCGTAAGCGCTTTCGCGGCATGCGGCTGCGGCTGCAGTGAGCCCCAGCGAGGGGCCGAGGCTGGTCCGGCGATGCCGGACCCCAGCGTTTAACCAGCGCCCGTGTCGCCACTGGCGGGGGCTGCCTCACTCTTCCAGACTGACGGCGATGTCACCTTCCAGCGGATTCAGGAGCCTGCCATGAGCCAACCGGTCATCGCCGACAACAAGCCGAAGAAGGTCACTCTGGAGGAGGGCAAGGAGTACGCCTTCTGCCGCTGCGGTCGCTCCGGCGACCAGCCCTTCTGCGACGGCTCCCACAAGGGCACCGGCTACACGCCGCAGATGTTCACCGCCGACAAGGACGGCGAGGCGTACCTCTGCCAGTGCAAGCAGACCGGTGATAGCCCCTATTGCGATGGCACCCACAAGCAGTTCGGCAGCGACCAGGTAGGCCAGGAGGCGCCGGAGCTCGATGACGAGGACGGCGAAGACCGCGCCCCGAAGGCCGAGGCCACCGAGGAGGAGCCCACCGTCGCGTTCATCCACCAACTGGCCCGAGAGGGGCTAGACGGCGTGGGGCGCCACGGGCCCATATCCGCCATGGGTGTTCCGCGCCATACGCTGCCCGAATGGGATGACCTGCAGCTGATGGTGGCCCAGCTGGCGACTCAGCCGCTGCTGGACGATGCCGAGGTGGCCAGCCGCCTGGTGGTGGGCCCCGAGGCCAAGAAGCCGTTGACCCTGGAAATGCCGCTGCTGGTCTCCGACATGAGCTTCGGCGCCCTCTCCGAGGAGGCCAAGGTGGCGCTCGCCCGCGGCGCCGAGCGGGCCGGCACCGGCATCTGCTCCGGCGAAGGCGGCATGCTGCCCGAGGAACAGCAGGAAAACTCCCGCTACTTCTATGAGCTGGCCAGTGCCAAGTTCGGCTATGACGAGAGCCTGCTCGAGGGTGTGCAGGCCTTTCACTTCAAGGGCGGCCAGGGTGCCAAGACCGGTACCGGCGGCCACCTGCCGGGCAACAAGGTGACCGGCAAGATCGCCGAGGTGCGCGGCCTCGAGGAGGGCCAGCCCGCGGTCTCGCCGGCCACCTTCGAGGATCTGCACAGCGTGGCGGACTTCCGCCGCTTCGCCGATCGCGTGCGCGAGATCACCGGCGGCATTCCCGTGGGCTTCAAGCTCAGCGCCAACCATATTGAGCGCGATATCCAGTTCGCTCTGGAGGCCGGCGCCGACTACCTGATCCTCGACGGCCGCGGGGGCGGCACCGGTGCGGCCCCCAGCATGTTCCGCGACCATATCAGCGTGCCCACCATTCCCGCGCTGGCCCGCGCACGCCGCTGCCTGGACGACGAAGGAGCCAGCGGCCGGGTGACCCTGATCGTCACCGGCGGCCTGCGACTGCCCATCGACTTCGTCAAGGCCCTGGCCCTGGGCGCCGACGGCGTGGCCGTCGCCAACAGCGCCATGCAGTCCATCGGCTGCGTGGCGGCTCGCATCTGCAACACCAACAACTGCCCGGCGGGCATCGCCACCCAGCGGGCGGACCTGCGACAGCGGCTGGATATCGACAAGTCCGCTCGACAGCTCGAGACCTTCCTGCGTTCATCGACGGCGCTGATGCAGGTGATGGCGCGCGCCTGCGGCCACGACAGCCTGTCCGGCCTCAACCCCGACGATCTGGGTACCTGGAAACGCGAGATGGCCCTGCTCAGCGGCGTGCGCTTCGCCGGGGTGATGGCGCCCGGGCACTGAGGCGTCGTCATCGTCACGGTGACGCCGTATCGTGACTGACGGCGAGAGTTACCGGCTGGGTAAATGCAATACGTCCGCTCGGGGCGCTCGGGACAATCCCTGATCGCCCCGAGCGGACGTTGGTTTCTCCGGTGCCTCGGCTTGTCGGATCAGTCCGCCTTGGCGCTGGCTATCGCGCCGGAGGCGATGATGCCTTGCTGCCGTGCCAGGGCATAGGCGGCACGGGGGCCGGTCCACAGGGTGGGCAGCAGGATCAACGAGACGGGAATCGCCGTGATTACGATGAACTGCTGCAGCACGCCGATCTGCCCCGCGCCCATGTAGAGCAGGATGCCGGCCATCAGCGCCATGGCGATGCCCCAGAAGGCGCGCACCAGGCGGTTAGGTGCGTCGTGCCCGGCGCACACCACGGCGATGGCATAGCTCATGGAATCGCCCGTCGTGGCAACGAAGATGCTGGTCAGCAGCAGGATGGCGAGTGCCATCAGGGTGCCACCCGGCAGCGCCTGGGCCACGGTGAGGGTCGCCACGTCGAACTGGAAGTTGTTGAGCGCCTCGGTGAGGTCGATCACCCCGGTTAGCTGGTAGTGAATGCCGGAGCCCCCCAGCAGGGTGAACCAGATGGCGGTAGCCACCGGGGCCATCACTGCCACGGCCAGGATCATCTCGCGGATGGTACGCCCGCGGGAAATGCGCGCCACGAAGATCGCCATCAGCGGCGCGTAACCAATGAACCAGGCGAAGAAGAACACCGTCCACCACTGCATCCACCAGGCGGGGGCCGTCTCGGCGGTCATGGTGGCCATGGCGAAGAATGATGACAGGTACTCGCCGAAGCCCTGGCTGAAGGCATTGACCAGAAACAGGGTCGGACCGGCCACCAGGATCACCGCGGCGATGGCCAGCGCCAGGAAGACGTTGAAGCGCGACAGGAACTGGATCCCCCGGTGGATACCGGTCATCGCCGAGGTGACATAGACCGCCGCCAGCAGCACCAGGATGCCGAGCTGGGTGGCGTAGCCCTGGCTGACACCGAAGAGCTCATGCAGGCCGAAGCTCACCTGGGTGGCGAGAAAGCCGATGGGGCCCACCGTGCCCGCGACTACCGCGATCACGCAGCAGGCATCGACCACGCTGCCGAAGGCGCCCTTCATGACCC
>PWIZ01000201.1 GCA_003560175.1 Halomonas sp.
CCTGAAGGGCCCAGCGAGACCAGCTGGTTGATAGGTCGGATGTGGAAGCGCTGCAAGGCGTTGAGCTAACCGATACTAATGGCCCGTGAGGCTTGACCATATAACACCCAAGGGGTCTGTCGATAACAGACGACGCCGGGTACGCGAGAGACGTATCGCAGCATGATTCACACCCTTTTCGCCTGACGACCATAGCGTGCGTGAACCACCTGATCCCATGCCGAACTCAGCAGTGAAACCGCTCAGCGCCGATGGTAGTGTGGGGTCTCCCCATGTGAGAGTAGGTCATCGTCAGGCACTTATACCGAGAAAACCCCGGGCATTCAGATGCTCGGGGTTTTTTCATGTGCGCCATTTCCGTTCGCCGTTTTCTCAGACACCCCAGTCCTCAGTGGCTGGGGTGTCGTCGTTATGGGGCGAGGTGCATCAGGAGGCGGCGCCTGGTATGAGGTCGCTTTGAAAGTTTTCGGTGAGGCACCCCATCCGCTAGAATGAGTCCTTTCCCGTCAGAGAGCGACGCATGACCATCGGAGACCTGATTCGCTTGCTGAGCGATGGCGAGTTCCACTCCGGCGAGCAGCTGGGTGAGCGGCTTGGCGTATCGCGGGCTGCCGTCTGGAAGCAGCTGCGCAAGCTGGAGGCGCTGGGGATCGCCATGGAGGCGGTAAAAGGGCAAGGCTATCGCCTGGCCGAGCCGCTGGAGCTCCTGGACGGTGGTCGTATCGTGGCAGGCCTCTCGCGGGAGGCCCGAAGCTACCTCTCCCGGCTCTTCGTGGAGGAGACCCTGCCCTCGTCCAATGCCTTTATGCGCGAGCGCTTCGAGCAGGGCGCCGGCCATGCCGAGGTCTGCCTGGTGGAGCAGCAGACCGCCGGCCGCGGCCGGCGTGGGCGCGCCTGGAATACGCCCTGGGGGCAGAGCCTCATGCTGTCGCTGGGCTGGCGGG
Source organism: Halomonas sp. (assembly GCA_003560175.1). Lineage (GTDB taxonomy): Bacteria > Pseudomonadota > Gammaproteobacteria > Pseudomonadales > Halomonadaceae > Halomonas. The sequence goes on from PWIZ01000201.1 coordinate 945, forward strand.
TCGAGTCAGGCGTTGCCTCCCTGGAGGGGCTCAGCCTCGCCGTGGGGGTGGCCCTTGCCCAGGTCCTGGAAGGCCATGGCGTCGAGCCGCGGCTCAAGTGGCCCAATGACGTGCTGCTCGAGCTGCCCGAGGGCGGGCTTGGCAAGCTGGCCGGGATCCTGGTGGAGGTCTCCGGCGACGCCGCAGGGCCCTGTGAGGTGGTCATCGGCATGGGGATCAACGTGGGCCTCCCCCCGGGGTTCCGGAAGGGCCTGGATCAGCCGGCAGCGGCGGTCCACGACCAGGCCCCCGGGCTCTCCCGCAATGACCTTGCCGTGGAGCTGATCGAAGCGCTGATGCCCCTGGTGGCGCACTTCGAGGAGCAGGGGTTTGCCGCCTGGCAGGAGGCCTGGAACGCACGACACGCCTTTGCCGGATACGACGTGGATATCCTGCGCGGTGAGCGCCGTGAGCCGGCAGTCGCTGAGGGGGTGGATGCCACGGGCAACCTGCTGGTTCGTCGGGAGGGGTGCCTGGAGCGCCTGGCCGGCGGCGAGATAAGCCTGCGGGTTCGCCCATGATCCTGGACCTCGATATCGGCAACACCCTCACCAAGTGGCGGCTCAAGGATGCCGACAGCAGCGAGATTCGCTCCCGGGGCGCGGTCTGGACCCGGGAGGAGTGGCGCCCGGGCTCCGATATTCCCGATCTCGATATCGTGGAAGCGGTGCGCATCTCCAGCGTGGCGCGTCGGGCGGTGCTGGAGGAGACGGTGGCCCTGCTGCAGCGTCAGGTTGGCAACGTGCATGTGGCGCGCTCCACGCCCGAGGCCCTGGGGGTCGCCAACGGCTACGAGGAGCCGGAGCGGCTCGGCGTCGATCGCTGGCTCGGAGCCCTGGCCGGCTACCAGCTGGCGGGAGGCTGCTGCGCGGTGGACTGTGGGAGCGCCATTACCATCGACTTCGTGCTGCCGGGTGGGCGCCACCTGGGGGGCTATATCCTGCCGGGCCTGAGGCTGATGAAGGAGAGCCTCAAGCTCGGCACCCGCAACGTGGCGATCGATCCCGACAGCGAGGCCGAGGAACTCCTGGCGCCGGGCAGGCGCACGGTGGAGGCGGTCAACCACGGCATCTACATGGCCGCCGTCAGCGCCATCAACCGCGTCTATGCCGAAGTGTGAGACATGGAAGGGGTGGCCCTGCCGCTGCTGCTGACCGGCGGCGATGCCCGGGTCGTCTCTCGGGGGCTCCAGGTGCCCCATGCCGTCTGGCCGGACATGGTCTATGGCGGCCTGGAGGCCTGTTTCCCGCTGACCGCCGCCGAGCGCGCCGGTCGGATGTCGGGGGCTCCGCGGGTGCCACCCCCGGTTTCGCTGGAAAAGATTCGGGCAGGGCTTGCATTCTCCATGCTGCTTTGACACAATGCGCCGCGTTCCAAGGGGAAGCGAAGGGCGCTGTCCAAGTTTCCTTGTCGAGAAAGCTGAGAAAACAGCATCTTGACACCGAGGAGTGAGGTGGTAAGATGTGCCACCAGCTGGAGGGGTTCCCGAGTGGCCAAAGGGAGCAGACTGTAAATCTGCCGCGAAAGCTTCGAAGGTTCGAATCCTTCCCCCTCCACCAGATTTCGCCGGGCCCCGCTGGGGTCGGGTAGCAAGAGTGGGTAGGCGGGCATAGTTCAATGGTAGAACCTCAGCCTTCCAAGCTGATGGTGCGGGTTCGATTCCCGCTGCCCGCTCCAGCATCTTCAGGTGCAAAGGTTTTGCTCATGTAGCTCAGGGGTAGAGCACACCCTTGGTAAGGGTGAGGTCGACGGTTCAAATCCGTCCATGAGCTCCAAATCGAGAAGGCGAGCCAAGGCTCGCCTTCTCTCTTTCCATCACCTGTGGTGGAAAGGGGTTGCCAGGCGGCAAGTGATCCGCTATCATGGCGCCCGCTGTGTCGGACCGCCTGCAAAGGGCGGCCGAGAGGCAGATACAGGCCAGTAGCTCAATTGGCAGAGCAGCGGTCTCCAAAACCGCAGGTTGGGGGTTCGATTCCCTCCTGGCCTGCCAGTCTTCCCCAGGCTGGCGAGTCCCCGAAAGATTTCACGTTTCGATTGCCGCACCCTGAGGAGTCTCGTTTTCATGAAGCATAGCGCCGA
>PWIZ01000020.1 GCA_003560175.1 Halomonas sp.
AGAACTACCTCAAGGACCATCCGGCCCCTGAGGACTGCGAGTACTACATGTGTGGGCCGCCCATGATGAACGCCTCCGTTATCAAGCTGCTGCTTGATCTGGGCGTCGAACCCGAGAACATTCTGCTGGACGACTTCGGCGGGTGATCTCCCTCGCCGCGAGGCGACACTCGGGGCTGGCCATTCGGCCAGCCCTCTTTCTATTCGCCCTGCTGATGCCACTGGCCCTGCTGGTGGGCTGTCGTCAGCAGGGGGAATGGTATCAGCTGGAGGGCGTGGCCCTCGGTACCGGCTACCACATCACGCTGAATGGCGACCTGGGCGAGGGGAAACACGCTCTGGTCGAGGCCGCCATCCAGGGTGAACTGGCCAGCTTCGATAGTCAGCTGCAGGCCTTCGAGAGCCTGTTGGAGGCCTCCCGACCGCCGTTTCTCGCGGAGCTGCCGGCGGGCGTCACCGGCGAGATTCTGCGCGAGCACCTGCAGGCCCTGTCGGTGGATCGGCTGTTCCGGGTGTTCGACGATTTCGGTATCGCCAGCGCCATGGTTGAGCTGGGGGGGGTGCAGCGTGCCGGCGGGACACAAGGACGTCATCCCTGGCGGGTGCGCCTGCCACGCAGTGGCCTTGACGATCTATCGGAGCCGGTCCTGCGCCTGCAGGATGCCGCCCTGGTGACCCGAGCGGCGCCCCAGCCTGCGGGGATAGACGCACCAACCACCGCCCGTATCCTCGCGGTCAGCGCGGTGGCGTCAAGCGCCGAGGCGGCCGACCGCTTGGCTCGGGGTCTGCTCGTCGTTGCCCCGGACGCTACCCTGGAACACCCCGTACGCCTTGTGGTCCTCACTCCACAGGGGCTTGAATTACACACCGGCTCTGCCCTCGAACCACTGATCGAGCACTGAGCCCGAGCGCCGAGTCCATGCGCTAGGAATGGAGAACGACATGACCATCTGGATTATTGCCTTCGCCTTCATGCTGCTGATCATGGCCGCCATGGCCGTGGGAGTGATCTTCGGCGGCAAGCCCATCGCCGGCTCCTGCGGCGGCCTCAACCAGCTCGGCCTCAAGGAGGGCTGCGAGGTGTGTGGCGGCAAGGATGAGGTATGCGAGGAGGAGAACCGCAAGCGCGGCAGCGTGCGCCGTCGCAGCGACGAAAGCCGCGGCGCCGACCTGGGGTATGACGCCACCCGGCGCTGAACAAACCAGTCTTGTTGGATAGCCACCAGGGTCTGGGACTACTGCTACTGGTAGGAGCTGGGCTTTGCCCGGCGAAGGGAGACCACAGGGCTCCTTGGCGGTATTCGCCAATGCCGGCGACGCTGCCGGGGCGCCTGCGGCGCCATTCGCTCGGCAGAGCCGGTCTCCCACCAGGAGAAACAGCCTCAGAGGTAACGGAATGACCCTCAAGGCGTGAGGCCACGGGTAGGAGCTGGGCTTTGCCCGGCGAAGGGAGCCCATCCATTATCAGACAAGGAGATCAAACGGCCAATGGCAGTCCATAACTACGATGTGGTGGTGATCGGTACCGGGCCGGCGGGGGAGAGCGCCGCCATCAACGCCGCCAAGCACGGCAAGCGTGTGGCGGTCGTTGAAAAGCAGCCGCTGGTGGGGGGCAACTGCACCCACTGGGGGACGATCCCCTCCAAGGCGCTGCGTCATCAGGTCAAGCAGATCATGCAGTTCAACACCAACCGCATGTTCCGCGATATCGGCGAACCGCGCTGGTTCTCCTTCCCCAAGGTCATGGAGCGCTCCCGGGTCACCATCGACCAGCAGGTGGCGATGCGTACCAACTTCTACGCCCGCAACCGCATCGACCTGTTTAGCGGCGTGGCCCGTTTCAAGGACGAGCATAGCCTGCTGGTGCGGGACAGCGACGAGGGCATGGATGAGCTGGTCGCCCAGAAGATCGTCATCGCCACCGGCTCGCGACCCTACCGCCCGGCGGACATCAACTTCCGCCACCCGCGCATCTACTGCTCGGACACCATCCTCAGCCTCAACCATACGCCGCGCACCTTGATCATCTTCGGGGCGGGGGTCATCGGTTGCGAATACGCGTCGATCTTCTCCGGGCTCGGCGTCAAGGTGGATCTGATCAACAACCGCGACAGCCTGCTCAGCTTTCTGGATGACGAGATCAGTGACGCGCTCTCCTACCACCTGCGCAAGCACGGCGTGCTGATCCGCCACAACGAGGAATACGACCGCGTCGAGGGCGACGAGTCGGGAGTTACCGTGCACCTGAAGTCCGGCAAGCGACTGCGCGCCGATGCCTTCCTGTGGGCCAACGGCCGCACCGGCAACACTGACCAGCTGGGTCTCGAGAACATCGGCCTGGAGGCCAACTCCCGCGGCCAGCTGATGGTCGATGAGCACTACCGCACGACGCTGCCGCATATCCATGCCGCCGGCGACGTGATCGGCTGGCCGAGCCTCGCCAGCGCCGCCTACGACCAGGGTCTCAACGCCTCCAGCGAGATCCTCGGCAACGATTTCCGCTACATCACCGAAGTGCCCACCGGCATCTATACCATTCCCGAGATCAGCTCCTTCGGGCGCAACGAGCGCGAGCTCACCGAGGCCAAGGTGCCCTACGAGGTGGCCCAGGCCTTCTTCAAAGACACCGCCCGGGCTCAGATCACCGGCGACACCGTGGGCATGCTCAAGATCCTCTTCGACCAGGATACCCTGGAGATCTACGGCATCCACTGCTTCGGTGACCAGGCCTCGGAGATCGTGCACATCGGCCAGGCGATCATGCACCAGAAGGGCGAGGCCAACACCCTCAAGTACTTCGTCAACACCACCTTCAACTACCCCACCATGGCCGAGGCCTACCGCGTTGCCGCTCAGAACGGCCTGAACCGGGTGTTCTGAGCCCCCACGACCGGGCCCCTCCCAGATACGGTCTGCTGCTTGCCCTTGTTGATTGAATTCCCTTGCCAAGGGCAAGTTTCCTCCTGCCCGAGCACCACGCCTCGGCTTTCTGATACCTAAGACGCCCTCTCCTGACCCGCCTCGACCCGCCTCGACCCGCCTCGACCCGCCTCAACCTGC
>PWIZ01000132.1 GCA_003560175.1 Halomonas sp.
ACATGGCGCTGGAGAGCCTCGCCGAGCTCAATCAGTCGTCGCTGCTGGTGCTGCGCGACGACGCGGTGGACCCCGACTACGAGCGTCTGGAGCAGGTGCTCGCCGAGCGCCGCGACCGCTTTCGCTTCCTCGACGAGCTGGGTCTGTTCGACGCCGCGGGGCGGGTCGTGGTCACCTCGTCGCCCATGTTCCCCCGCGGCTATGACCTCGGGGGCCTGCCCCACTACCGCATCTTCCGGGAGCAGCCAGGGCTTGCGGAGTGGGTGTCGGGGCTCTACTGGTCATCCTTCGCCCACGACTATCGCATCATGCATGTTCGCCGTCTGGCCGACCCCGGCGTGCTGAATGCCAGCTTCGCGTCGATCATGCTGACGCCCTTGGTGTTCGATGAGGCCCTGTTGCGCCTGGCGATGAGCCGGGGAGAGAGCCTGGCGCTGTTCGATAGCGAGGCCAGGGTGGTGGCCCGTCGTCCCGGCTGCGACGAGACACACAACTGCCTGGAGGTCGGCGAGGTCTTCACTCATCCCGAGGGGCTGGCGCTGCTTGCCGGCGCTACCTCCGGGGCGCGGCTGGTGTCGCCGGTGGATGGGGTGGAGCGGCTCTACGCCGCGGCACCCGTCGAGGCAAGGCCCTTCGTGGTGGTGGCCGGCAAGTCGGTGGCTGTGCTGCTGGTGGGGTGGTGGCAGCGGCTCTGGCTGCTCGGCGCCGCCTGGCTGCTGGTCGCCCTGCTGGGCGCCGCCGTCCTGCGCCACTACCTGACTCGCCTCGGTCTTGAAGCGTCGCAGAGAATCGCCGCCACCGCCTTCGAGGGACAGCAGGGGATGATGGTGACCGATGCCCGGGGTGCCATTCTGCGGGTCAATTCGGCCTTCACCCGGATCACCGGCTATTCAGAGTCGGAGGTGGTGGGGCGCCCGCCCAGCCTGCTGTCCTCGGGTCAGCACGATGAGGCCTTCTACCGGCAGATGTGGCAGTCCATCGAGCAGACCGGAAGCTGGGAGGGTGAGGTCTGGAATCGGCGGCGCAACGGCGAGGTCTACCCCGAAAGACTGACCATCAGCGCGGTGCGGGACGAGCAGGGGCGAGCGACCCACTATGTCGGCTCCTTCAGCGATATCTCGCAGCAGAAGGCGGCCGAGGAGGAGGCGCGCCAGCTGGCCTTCTTCGACCCCCTGACCGGCCTGCCCAATCGGCGTCGTCTGCTCGACCAGCTGGAGGTGTTGGCCGGTGACTCGCACCCGGGCAGCCACTTCGCGGCGCTGCTGCTGATCGACCTCGACCACTTCAAGCGGGTCAACGACCTGCTGGGCCATCAGCAGGGGGATCAGCTGCTCCAGCGGATCACCCATGAGCTGCGCCACCAGCTGCGCGAGAGCGATCTCCTGTCCCGGCTGAGCGGCGACGAGTTCGCGGTGCTGCTCGCGGGGCTGGGACCCGATCAGGCGCACGCCGCCTATATCACCGAGCGCATCGCCAGCAAGCTGCTCGGTGCGCTGCAGCTGGCGCTGCCCGGGGAGCCTCTTGGGGTCCAGATGACGGGCAGCCTCGGGATCACCCTGTTTCGCCACCGCGATGCGTGCTCCCAGGCGCTGCTCTCCCAGGCCGACATGGCCCTGCAGCAGGCCAAGGGGGGCGGGCGCAACCGCTTCTGTTTCTTCGACCCGCTGCTGCAGGCGCAGCTGCATGGGCGCCTGCGCCTGGAGGCGGACCTGCGCCATGCCCTGCCGGCGGGGCAGTTTCGGCCCTATTACCAGCCCCAGGTGGACAGCCAGGGGCGAATCCTGGGCGCCGAGGTGCTGCTGCGCTGGGAGCACCCCGAGCGCGGCATGGTTTCCCCGGCCGAGTTCATCCCCCTGGCGGAGGAGAATCGCCAGATCATCGCCATCGATCGCTGGGTGCTGGAGACGGCCTGCCGGCAGCTGGTCGCCTGGGCGGGCCAGCCCGAGACCCGCGCCCTGACGCTTTCGGTGAACATCAGCGCCCAGCACTTCCACGAGGGCGACGCCGTCGAGCGCGTGCGTGAGATCCTGGTCATGACCGGGGCGCCGCCCGCGCGGCTGAAGCTGGAGGTGACCGAAGGCCTCTTCCTCGAGCGGCAGGACGAGGCACGCCAGAAGATGCTGGCGCTCAAGGCGCTGGGGATCACCTTCGCGCTGGACGACTTCGGCACCGGCTTCTCGTCGCTCTCCTACCTCAACCGCCTGCCGCTGGACCAGCTCAAGATCGACCAGTCCTTCGTGCGCGATGTGCTCGAGGATCCGGCCAGCGCCTCCATCGTCGCGAGCACCATCGGTCTGGCGAAGAGCCTCAAGCTGGACGTTATCGCCGAAGGCGTGGAGACTGCGGCCCAGCGCGACTGGCTGATGGCACACGGCTGCCTGCGCTTCCAGGGCTATCTGTTTGGCAGGCCTCAGCCGCTAGCCGAGTTCGAGACGTCGTTGAGCCATTCGCCTTCAATCTAGGCTTTAGTTTATAACCCCCGGCCGACGAAGCCGGTCAATCGGCGATGGGTTGTTGCTTATTCAGGTGCGACCGATAACTGCAGTGTAGAACAATCAGATGCCCTCATGCACCGTCACGGTGAAGGTGAGTTACTACCCGAATGGGCTTGCAAAGGCTATGGTTTTGGAGGTCGATAGTTGCTCGCTGACACTTGGCGAGAGAAGAGATTTCGGAAGATTAAGAAGAATGATACAAGAACTATATCAGTTTTCCATATCATCGCTTTGAACAACCATCAGCCCTTGAAGCCGTTGGATGGTGAGGTGCTCTGAAATGCGTAAGGCCCCAAGTCTGGAATGCCGCGTTTGTTATATGGATCATTGGTTTGCTATTATATGTTTATTGTTTTTTAAAGGCCTCTGATGTTGGGGTCTTAGGAAAATCATCGAAGCTTCCAGTAAAGTTGCAGTCAGCGCAGAAATAATATTTCTTGCCAGGTGTTAATATCTTGTATAAAAAACTCTTCTTTATCTTGTAAACGCCATGGCTACTACATTTTGGGCATTTCAAAAGCATCGTAAACCCCGTGTAAAAATTAATAGTTGATCGGCGC
>PWIZ01000018.1 GCA_003560175.1 Halomonas sp.
GTGCCAGATCGTCGCCACTATGGCCGAGACTCGCCAGATGATCACTGATCAGCGCCGCCACCAGGGGGCAGACCTCCTTGAACACCCGGCGCCCCTCCTGGACAAACAGCTTGTCCAGCGCATGAGGGTCCGAGTCCGTCACCCGATTGAGGAAGCCGGCATTGTTGCGGATGGCGTTGGAGAATCGCGTCACCAGCCGGGTGCCGAGGATCTCGAAGCGTGCATCCACGGTGGCCAGATCGTCTCGCTCCAGCACGATGGCGGTGCAGGCATCGCCAAAAATGAAGTGGCTATCGCGGTCGCGGAAATTGAGGTGCGCCGAGCAGATCTCCGGATTGACCACCAGCGCACGAGTGGCCGTGCCTGCGCGGATGGCGTTGGCGGCGGTCTCGATGGCGAAGGTGGCCGAACTGCAGGCCACGTTCATGTCGAAGGCATAGCCGCCGGCACCGAGCTGGGCCTGCAACTCCACCGACACCGCCGGGTAGGGGCGCTCCAGGTTGGAGCAGCCGACGATCATCAGGTCGATATCTCCCGCGGCCACGCCGGCGTGCTCCAGGGCCTGGCGGGCTGCGGTGGCGCCCATTTCGCACTGGAGTGAGGGCTCGTCGTTGCTGCGCTCACGCAGCCGCGGGCGCATCCGCTCGGGATCCAGGATGCCCGCTGCATCGAGCACGTGGCGGCTGTGGATGCCCGACGCCTTGACGATGAACTCCGTGCTGGAGTGTTGCAGGGGCTCGCGCTCACCCGCGGCGATGGCCTCGGCATGGCGCGCGTTCTCGGCGTCCACCCAGGCATTGAACGAGGCCACCAGGGCATCGTTGTCGATGGTGTGGTCCGGCGTGAAGAGTCCTGTACCGGTGATCACGACGTTGGTCATGGATATCTCCCTTGTCGCGGCCCTGGGCCGCCCAGGCCGCTCGCGGCGGCCGCTGTTCATCCGGGGCTCAAGGGCGCCCGGTGATCTCCGCCCAGCGCTTCTCGAGCCGCTTGGGGGAGACCGCAAATCTGGTGCCCAACTGCTGGGCGAAGAGCGAGACGCGCAGCTCCTCGATCCACCAGCGAAACGCTGCCAGTCCTGGCGGCGCCATGCCGCCACGCCGCTCGCTCGCCAGGCGGGCCTCGAGACGCGACTCGAGGGCCTGGATCTCCTGCATATGCATCTGGTCGCGCAGGCGCTCCCGCGGCGCCTTCTCAAGGCGGATCTGCGCCGCCTCCATATAGCGCGGGTACTCGTCGAGCCATTCGCCGGCCTCGCTGACGAAACCGGGGTGTACCAGGCGCGCCATCTGGACCTTGAGATCACTGTATACCAGGGCCAGAGCCAAGTTTAGGTTGCCCTTCAACGCCTTGGCGACCGCCAGATGGCCCTTGAGCGCGATCTCCAGCGTCGCCACCAGGGCCTCGGCCCGGGGTAGCAGCTCGCCGCGAGTCATGGCCAGACGCGACTCTAGCTCGGCGGCCGAACGTGGCAGTGGATCCGTGGCCACCCCCCGGGTAAACACCGCCCGCACCACATCATCGGTCAGCTGACGCTTGCTGCCCACCTTGGCGAACAGCAGCGCGCAGGTACCGAGCCCCTTGAGGCGTTCGATCTCGCGCACCTGATCAGGCAAACGGCGCATGGCCAGCCGTACAATGCCCTCACGATGGGCCTCGCGGGCCTTGTCGGGGTGGTCGAAGAGCTCGACCCGGAAGGCCTCGCCCTCAGGCACCAGTGCCGGAAAGGCCTCCACGCGAATACCCGCCTGGGTAGTGACCCGGGACTCGGGTAGCGTCTCGGCGGGCAGCCCCTCTACCGGCGCCTCCAGGCGCGCCTCGGCGGCCAGCGACCGAGCCCCCTGCCCCGCCGCCGCCTCGAAGCGCCGTTCCAGCTCGCGGACGTCGCGCCCCCGGCCCAGCAATCGGCCCTCATGGTCCACCACCTTGAGGTTCATCACCAGGTGAGGCTCGAGCTGGTCCAGCTGCCAGTCATCGGGGTGGACACGCAGGCCGGTCTTGCGGCGCAGGAACTCGCCCAGCGCCTCGGTAAGCGGCACGTCATCGGGGACGATCGCTTCCAGGGCAGCATCCACCCAGTCGGGGATCGGCACCACCTGACGGCGAAGCGCCTTGGGCAGCGACTTCATCAGCGCGATGCACTTCTCGCGGAGCAGACCCGGCACCAGCCACTCGAGGCGTGCCAGGGGCAGCTGGGGCAGCATGGCGGCGGGCACGGTCAGCGTCACGCCATCGTCGACCGCGCCGGGCTCGAAGTGATAATCGAGGGGGTAGCGAACGCCGTTCAGGGCCAGCTCATCAGGATAGTCGGCCTGGGTGATCTCGCTGGCCTCCCGGGCCAACAGGGCGGCGCGGTCGAACTTGAGCACCGCGGGGTTCTCGGCCTCGGCCTGCTTGCGCCACGCCTCGAAACCCTTACCGTTGTGGATGCCCTCGGGGAGGCGCTCGTCGTAGAAGGCGAACAGGGTCTCTTCATCCACCAGGATATCACGACGCCGGGCGCGATCCTCCAGGCCCTCGACCTCCTCGATCAGCGCCCGGTTGTGAGCGAAGAAGTCGCCCCGGGTCCTGAACTCCCCCTCCACCAGAGCCCGTCGGATAAACAGCTCCCGGGACTCGGCCGGCGCAATGGGCCCGTAGTGCACTCGACGCCCGCTGACGATGGGCAGGCCGAACAGGGTGACCTGCTCCTTGGCCACGACCTGGGCACGCTTCATCTCCCAGTGGGGATCGGTATAGTGGCGTTTGACCAGGTGGCCGGCCTGAGACTCGATCCACTGGGAGTCGATCTTCGCCACGGTGCGGGCAAAAAGCTTCGTCGTCTCCACCAGCTCGAAGGCCATCAGCCACTTGGGGGACTTCTTCGCTAGCCCCGAACCCGGATGAATCACGAATTTGCGGTTGCGCGCCCCCAGATACTCGCGGTTCTCGGTGGCCAGGCCCAGGTGGGAGAGCAGCCCCGGCAATAGCGCCCGGTGCAGGGTGGCAGCATGGCGGCGGCGCGCCTCCCGTTGCGTGTCGTCCCCTTCCCCCTCCTCGGGGGCGGGGCGCGGAGCCGGCGGCGGCACCTCGATCTCCATGTCGCGCAGCAGCTGACGCAGCTGGCGGAAGGTGTCATGCCACTCGCGCACGCGCAGGTAGTTGATGTAGCGCTCCTTGCACCAGCGCCGCAGCTGGTTGCCGGAGAGCGCCTCGCGGGCCGCCTCGACCCCGTCCCAGAGGTTGAGCAGCGCCACGAAGTCGGAGTCGGGGTCCTGCCAGCGGCGATGGGCCTGGTCGGCGGCCTGACGCTTCTCCGCCGGCCGGTCGCGGGGGTCCTGCACCGCCAGGCCCGCCACCACGATCAATACCTCGCGCAGGCCGCCCTGCTCGGCGCCGGCCAGCACCATGCGCGCCAGACGCGGGTCGATGGGCAGGCGGGCCAGCTTACGGCCGATAGGGCTGATGCCGCCCTGCTCGTCCACCGCGCCCAGTTCGAACAGCAGCCGGAAGCCATCGGTGACGAAGCGCGAATCGGGCGGATCAACGAAGGGGAAGGCCTCGATGTCGCCGAGCTTGAGCGACAGCATGGAGAGGATCACCGAGGCCAGGTTGGTGCGGCGGATCTCGGGGTCGGTGAAGGCAGGCCGGGCGAGGAAGTCCTCCTCGTCATAGAGGCGGATGCAGACCCCCTCGGCCACGCGGCCGCAGCGGCCCATGCGCTGGTTGGCGCTGGCCTGGCTGACCGGCTCCACCGGCAGGCGCTGAATCTTGGTGCGGTAGCTATAGCGACTGATGCGCACCAGGCCCGGGTCGATCACATAGCGGATGCCCGGCACGGTAAGCGAGGTCTCGGCCACGTTGGTGGCCAGCACGATGCGCCGCCCCGCGTGGGGGGCGAAGACCCGGTTCTGCTCGGCGTTGGAGAGCCTGGCATAGAGCGGCAGGATCTCGGTGCCGCGCAGATCGGCCCGGCGCAGGCTATCGGCGGTCTCGCGAATCTCCCGCTCGCCGGGCAGAAACACCAGGATGTCACGAGGACCGTGGAGCCAGCGCTTGTCCCGCTCGATCCGCTCGATCTCCTCCACCGCCTGCAGGATCCCCTCCTGCAGGGTGCGGTCCTCCTCATCCTCGGCCTCGCGCACCAGCGGGCGGTAGTGCAGCTCCACCGGGTGGGTGCGACCGGAGACCTCCACCACCGGCGCCGGCCGGCCGGGCTTGTCGCCCTTGCCTGACTCGGCGAAGTGCGCGGCGAAGCGCTCCACGTCGATGGTGGCCGAGGTGATGATCACCTTGAGGTCGGGGCGGCGCGGCAGCAGCCGCTTCAGGTAACCAAGCAGGAAATCGATGTTGAGGCTGCGTTCGTGGGCCTCGTCGATGATGATCGCCTCGTAGCGGCGCAGCTCGGGGTCATGCCGAGTCTCGGCCAGCAGGATGCCGTCGGTCATCAGCTTGACCAGAGTGTGCTCACTGCTCTGATCGGTGAAGCGTACCTGGTAGCCCACCTGCTCCCCCAGCGGGGTCTCGAGCTCCTCGGCCAGGCGTGCGGCCACCGAACGCGCCGCCAGCCGCCGCGGCTGGGTGTGGCCGATCAGCCCGCGGCGCCCCAGGCCCAGCTCCAGACAGATCTTGGGCAGCTGGGTGGTCTTGCCGGAGCCGGTCTCGCCGGCCACCACCACCACCTGGTGGTCACGCAGGGCGGTCAGGATGTCGTCGCGGCGCTCGACCACGGGAAGCTCGGCGGGGTAGTTCAGCGTTACCGGGCGCGAGGCGCGACGCTCCACCACCTCGCGGGAGCGCGCCACGGCCTGCGCCGCTTCGTTCAGGCCACGATCCGCTGGCTTGCTCTCCTTGACTCGCCGCGCCAGGCCCTGCAGTCGCTTGTCCAGCGACGGACGGTCGCGCAGCAGCACGCCGTCGAGCGCCTGACGCAGAGCACTGAGTCGGTCGGCATCGGTCTGGGCGGCGGCGGAAGAAACGTCGGTGGTCACGTCGGACACAGTGGCTCCGCAGGTGGGTATCAGCAAGGAAAAGTGCCCGTATCGGCGAACCGATACGGGCAGATCATTGTAACGCCGCCGCCCTGGCGGCGCCTAATCCAGGCCATTTAGGCTGGCTATCGCCTGACCAGCCAAGGGCTATCAGGAGGGGGGCTTGGACTTGGCCTTCTCGCGCTCCTCATCGCGCAGCTGGCGGCGCAGGACCTTGCCCACATTGGTCTTGGGCAGCTCATCGCGCAGCTCCACGTACTTGGGCACCTTGTAGCCGGTCATCTCCTTCTTGCACCAGGCGCGCAGCTCGTCGGGGTCGAGGTCATCGGCACGGGGCACCACGAACAGCTTGATCGCCTCGCCGCTTTTCTCATCGTCCACGCCCACCGCCGCAGACTCGAGCACGCTCGGGTGGGTGGCGACGACGTCCTCCACCTCGTTGGGATACACGTTGAAACCCGAGACCAGGATCATGTCCTTCTTGCGGTCCACGATGCGAATATAGCCATCCTCCTGGAGCACCGCGATATCGCCGGTATGAAACCAGCCATCGTCGTCGACCACCTTGACCGTCTCGTCGTCGCGGTTCCAGTAACCCTTCATCACCTGGGGCCCCTGTACGCAGAGCTCGCCCGGCTCATCGAAGGGGAGGTCATTGCCGTCGGCGTCCACCACCTTGACCCGGGTACCGGCCACCGGCTTGCCGATGGTGCCGAGCTGGATGGCGTCCACCGGGTTGAAGCTCACCACCGGCGAGGTCTCGGTGAGACCATAGCCCTCGGCGATCTCACAGCCGGTGACCTCCTTCCAACGCTCTGCAGCAGACTTGGTCAGCGCCATGCCACCGGAGATGGTCAGGTGCAGTTTGGAGAAGTCCAGTGCGCGAAAATCCTCGCGGTTGCAAAGGGCGTTGAACAGGGTGTTCAGGCCAATGAAGGCGGTGAACTTGAGCCCCTTGAGTTCCTTGACGAAGTTGGGCAGATCGCGGGGATTGGTAATCAGGATGGAGTGATTGCCGGTCTCCATCAGGAACAGGCAGTTCACCGTAAAAGTATAGATGTGGTAGACGGGCAGCGGCGCGATGACCACTTCCTCGCCGTTGTTGAGGCCGGGCCCGATGGCCTGGCCGGCCTGGAGCATGTTGGCCACCAGGTTGCGGTGGGTCAGCATGGTGCCCTTGGCAAGGCCGGTGGTGCCGCCGGTGTACTGCAGCGCAGCGATGTCGTCGAGCCCGCGCTCCACATCGCGGTGCTGGCGAGCGGCGCCCTCCTTGAGCGCCTTGCGGAAGGGGGTGTGCCCCGGCAACTTGAAGGGCGGCACCATCTTCTTGACGTACTTGACCACCAGATTGATCAGTGGACGCTTGGGGAAGCCGTGAAGGTCGCCCAGCTGAGTGACCAACACGTGCTGGATGTCGGTACGGTCGAGGATCTTTTCGAGCTTGTCGGCCATGTTGGCCAGGATCACGACGGCCTTGGCACCGGAATCCTTGAACTGATGGGCCATCTCCCGCTCGGTGTAGAGCGGGTTGGTGTTGACCACCACCATGCCGGCGCGCATGGCGCCGAACACCGCCACCGGAAACTGCAGCACGTTGGGTAGCTGGATAGCGATGCGATCGCCCGGCTCCAGGGTGGTCTCGTTTTGCAGCCAGGCGGCGAAATCGCCGGAGAGGCGATCCAGGTCGGTGAAGGTCAGCGTCTGCCCCATGCAGCTGAAGGCAGGCTTGTCGGCATAACGCTTGACCGCCGCGTGGAAGATATCGGTGACCGAACCATACTCTTCCATCCCCTTGAGCTCGGGTCCGGACAGGATCGGGGCGTTGGCATGCTCACTCATCACGTGTCTCCGCTGTATCGCCGATGGGCCATCGACGCTTGTTGTTTTGATGGGCCCTACCTTAAACCGGCCGGCTCAGGCTGTAAAACGATCGATTAAAACAAAAGATTTAAACAACAGATTGAAATCAGCACTTCTATCCCCCTGTACCTGCCTGTACCGCCAGCCTGATCCACTCCGACCGCGAAGACCACCCGCCGGATTTCACGCTTAGTGGCGACCGAAACGCGCCTGGATCGCACCGTCACGCCATACCAGCAGCTCCCCCGGGCACATGCGCTCCCAGGCCTCGTTATCAGTCAGGGGCTCGGTAGCGATCACCGAGACGATGTCGTGGGTCGTGGTGTGCTCGGCGAAGTTTACGGTGAGCTCGGCATCCGACAGACTCGCGCGGCCAAAGGGAGCTCGCCGGGTGATATGGGCCAGCTTGGTGGAACAGAAGGTGTAGAGGTAGTCGCCGTCGGCCAGCAGCAGGTTGAAGACCCCGAGTCCGCGCAGACGCTCGCAGAGCTGGTGAAGCAGCCGCCACAGCCCCTGGCGCGCAGTATCGTTATCGGGCCGCTCCGGGAAGCAGCGGCGCAGTTCCCCCAGCAGCCAGCAGAAGGCATGCTCGCTGTCGGTGTCGCCAACCGAACGGTAGAAGCTGAGCGGCAGGCCCTGCCAGCCCTCGAGCTGGCCGTTGTGGGCGAAGCACCAGGGACTGCCCCACATCTCGCGCACGAAGGGATGGGTGTTGGCCAGGCGCACCTGGCCCACGTTGGCCTGGCGAATATGGCTGATGACGATGTTCGACTTGATCGGATAGTCGGTGATCAGCCGCGCGATGGGGGAATGCACCGAGGGGTGGGGGTCCCGGAAGTCGCGATAGCCGCCCTCTTCGTAGAAGGCGATCCCCCAGCCGTCTCGATGGGGGCCGGTGCCGCCCCCCCGGTGCAGGAAGCCGGTGAAACTGAAGCAGATATCGGTGGGCACGTTGGCGCTCATGCCCAGAAGCTCACACATGCGGATCCTCCCGATGGATGGTCTTGCGCGGCGCGCGTCGATGCCGCCATGTCAGCAGAACCAGTAGAATGAGAAAACTCAGAACGGCCAAGCCCGCCACGGCCAGCTGACGCGGGTCGCCGGCGAAGGCCGCAGCACGTCGCTCCAGGCTGGAGCGGCCCTCCCGCCACAGGGCGGCGGCATGGGCCGGCAGATTGTTGATGAAGCCGACAAAGCGATCGGCGGCGCTCTCCGGCGCTTCCACGACCTCGCGGCCGGTGGTGAGGTCATCGTGGAAGCGCTCGCCCAGCGGGCGCCGGCCCACCTCCCCGGCGAGCCCGCGGCCCTCCTCGGCCTCGTCCAGAAGGCTCAGCAGGGGCTGCACATTGACCGCCAGGTAGCGCTGGCGGACGATCCCGTCCCCCTGGGCATGGAGACGAAGGCGGGCGGCCCCGGCGAGCTCCGGCACCGTCAGGTCGCCGCTGAAGCGCTCTCCTTGGCGCGCCAGCCAAACCTCCGCCTGGGGAGCGCCCTCGGCGTCGAGCAGGGTAGCGCTGATGGCGAGATCCTCTGGGGCCGCCGGCCAGGGCTCACCGCCACGGGCCAACCAGGCCTCCAGCGGCAGCGCCAACCCGGGGTGAATCACTGCCGGCAGTGCTGCGAGCTGCAGGCTCACGGCGCCACGCACCCCGATGCGGCTATCGCTGCCGACCTCGCCCTCCAGATGCCACTCACCGGGAGCAGGGTCGGGCACCCGCAGCAGATCAAAGCGCGGCTCCACCTGCCAGCGCGCCCCGGGCGGCGGAGTGTCAGGCGTATAGCGAGTGCCGTCCGGAGCGATCAGGGCCAGGGGAGCGGTGTCGGGTTCATGGAAGAGCAGCGCCGAGAAGGCCTCGACGCCGGGCTCAATGGAAAAGCGCCCCTCGGCCAGGGGTACCTGGTCGGCGGGAAAGATACGCTCGACGATATCCACGAAGGCGCTCAGAAGACTCTCCGGAGACTGTACCAGCGCTGGCAGGCCGCCGGTAACCCGGGAGAGACGCTCGACCAGGGCCAGGTCGGCCGCGTCGGAGAAGGCGATGGCATGCACCACTACGCCGCGCGCCGCCAGCGCCGGGGCGAGCTCATCGAGCAGGGTACGCCGCGAGGCGGCGTCCACCTGTGGCTTGGCGCCACGCGTCGGCGACAGGTCGATCATGCCATCGGTGAGCAGCACCAGGTGCCGCCAGCCGTTGGCCGGGCTCTCCGCAGCGCGGCGCACGGCCGCCTCGATGTCCGTGTGCTGCTGGTACTCCACCAGGGCGGGACGCAGGGCAATGGCCCGCTCTCGCCACCCGTCGTCGACCTCGCCGAGAGGAAGCGGATTGTCGACGTGCTCGCCGAAGGTCCAGACACTGGCCGCGGTGCCCTCGGGCAGCAGCAAGGCCAGGAGCTCAAGGGCGCTGGCGGCGAGCTGCTCGGGGTCGTTGGTCCGCATGCTGCCGGAGACATCGATGATCACCCGCACATCCGGGTTCTCCTCGACCGGCTGCGCCACTCCCGACCCCGCCACCAGACAGAGCAGGCTCGCCACCAGCAGGCCGGCGAGGCCACGCCTTCTCTGATTGACCATCCACGACCAGGCCATGCCCGGCTCCTTAGCCGATTACCGGCTCCCGACGCCCACCACCGCCGCGCCGGGCAGGGGGAGCACCATTTGCGTCGTCATCCATGTCGACCCCGCGGCCATCCATGTCGACATAGTGGTCACGATCACGGCTGCGCCAGGCCAGCAGCAGTCCGAAGGCCACACCGGCCGCCGCGCCGGCCGCGGTCAGCATCATCGCCGGCAGCATCAGGCCGCTGTCGCGCTCGAGAAGGCCCACCAGGGCCACCACCACCGCCGGGGCCAGGCCGGTGTAGAACTCTCCCTCCTCCAGCAGCGGCATCCGGAAGCGCATCGGCACCCACATCACACCGGCTACCAGCCAGGTGATCGGCAACCGCACCAGCCGCGGAAGAAAGGCCAGACCCAGGTAACCGGTCAGCAGCACCACCAGCGACAGGACACCGTAGACCAGCCATAGTAGGGTCATCGAATCGGTAATTGGCATTGCCACCTCTCTTTTCACAGTCTTGAGTATGGTACATCCCCCACCATGAAAGCACAGCCGCCGCATCACCCCGACAGCCAGGCCTCCGGCTCCCCGGTTGCCCGCTTCCGCCGCCCGGAAGACCCCGAGTGGCACTGGCTGGAGAACCCCGAGGAGCCCGAGGTCACGACCTTTCTCGAAGCGGCCAACGCCGAGTTCTCCACCTGGTTTGCCCCGTTGGACGACCTGGTGGAGCGGCTCTACCACGGTCACCTGGCCCGCCGGGAGCTGGCCGTGCACGGTCTGCGCACCCCGCTGGACCACTATACCTACTGGAGCGAGATCGCCGCCGAGGCCGACTATCCGGTGTGGTGGCGTCATCCCAACGGCAAGCCGGATCGCGCCGCCCCCTTCCTCGACCTGGAGGCCCGCGCCGCCGACCACGACTTCCTCGAACTCGGCGACATGGCGCTCTCGCCCGATGAGCGTTGGTTAGCCTGGAGCGAGGATACCCGGGGTGATGAGACGTTTGATCTCTTCCTGGCGCGCCTCCCGGATGGTGAGCCCGTCCGCCTGCTGGAGGGCATCGGCCCCGAACTCACCTGGGCGGAGGACAACATCACCCTGTTCTTTACTCGCTATGACGCCACCCAGCGCCCCGAGAGCATCTGGCGCCTGGCGCTGAACGAGGGTATGGCGGGTGAGCCCGACCTGGTGCTGCGCGAGGAAGATCCAGAATTCTGGCTGGGGCTCGGCAAGACGCGTTCCCGAGAGTGGCTGGTGCTGGAGAGCGCCTCCAAGGACACCAGCGAGAGCTACCTGATCCCGGCGCGGGCGCCGGACACCCCACCGCGCCGCTTCCGTCCCCGGGAGAGCGGTGTGGAGCTCTCCCTGGACCATCGCCCGGGCCACTTCTACCTGCTGCACAACCGCGGTGCGACCCACTTCCGCCTCGATGTGATCGAGGAGGCCCGCCTCGATGAGGCCGCCGACAGCGACCAGTGGCAGCCGCTGATCCTCCACCGCGAAGAAGACACCCTGGAGGGCGTCGACGCCTTCGCCTGGGGCCTGGTGATCACCGAGCGCGACCATGAAGAGGCTCAGGTTCGGCTGCGGGTGATCGAGTTCGATGAGGCCCACGCCATCACTCGGGACGAGCGCCTACCGCTGCCGGAGACCCCCTGCAGCCTGGCGCTGGGCGATGCGCCCCACTTCGACCAGCGCCGCTTGCGGCTGCGCGAAGAATCCTTCGTGCTGCCGGTCAGCTGGATCGAACACGACCTGGACAGCGGCGAGCGTACCCTGCTCAAGCAACAGCCGATCCACGGCGACCTCAAGCCAGAAGCACTCACCTGCGAGCGGCTATGGGCGACCTCCCACGACGGCGAGCGCATCCCCGTCTCGGTGGTGATGCGCGCCGACTTGACCGGCCACCCCCTGCCCACCCTGCTCTACGGCTACGGCGCCTACGGCGAGGTGCTCGACCCCTGGTTCTCGGTGGCCCGCCTGGAGCTGCTGGCCCGCGGCGTGGCCTTCGCCGTGGCCCATGTTCGCGGCGGCGGCGACCGCGGCGAGCCCTGGTACCTGGCCGGCAAGCTGGAGCACAAGGCCAACAGCTTTCGCGACTTCCTCGCCGCTCGGGAGTGCCTGGTGGAGCACGGCATCAGCGACGGCGAGCGAATCGCCGCCTACGGCGCCAGTGCCGGCGGCCTGCTGGTGTGCGCCAGCCTCAACCTGGCCCCGGAGGCCTTCAGTGCGGCGGTGCTCGACGTGCCCTTCGTGGACGTGCTGCGCACCATGGAGAACCCCGACCTGCCGCTGACCACCGCCGAGTATACCGAGTGGGGCAACCCGGACGAGCCCGACGCCCGCAGGCGAATTCGCGACTACTCGCCGCTGGACAACCTGGCCGCGGCCCCCTACCCGACCCTGTTCCTGCAGGGCAGCTGGCACGACACCCGGGTGCCCTACTGGGAACCCGCCAAGCTCTACGCCCGGCTGACGGAACTCGGCACGGCCCGGGGGCCGGTGCTGCTGCGTACCGACATGGCCGCCGGCCACGGCGGCGCCTCGGGCCGCTTCAAGGCGTGGCATGACGGCGCCCGCCAGGACGCCTATATCCTCTGGGCGCTGGGCCTGGAAAACCGCGAGACTATAAA
>PWIZ01000187.1 GCA_003560175.1 Halomonas sp.
GGCGGGGCCCTCCAGGTCATCGAACTGGTCGTTCTTGACCGCCCAGAAGAAGGCCCAGACGGCCAGGCCCAGCAGGATCAGCGACAGCGGGATCAGTAGATAGAGGATGCTCATGGGGTCACCCGGCTCGGTTCTAGGGAGGGTTTCGGCAGCGGAGCCGTCGCGGGCATGGCTCGGCTGCGAAAGCGGTTGAGACGCAGGGCATTGCCCACCACCACCAGGGAGCTGGCCGACATGCCCATGGCGGCCAGCCAGGGCGGTACGAAGCCCATGGCGGCAATGGGCATGGCGGTGAAGTTGTAGCAGACCGACCAGATCATGTTCTGGCGCATCACCCGGCGGGTGGCGCGACTGATCTCGATCGCCTCGACGATGCGTGACAGGCGTGGGCTGAGCAGGATGGCGTCGGCGCTGGTGCGCGCCAGGTCGGTGGCGCCGTTCATGGCGATGGCCACGTCGGCGCCGGCGAGCACCGGGATATCGTTGATGCCGTCACCCACCATGGCGACTGTTTCGCCGGCCGCCTGGCACTCGCGGATGCGCGCGAGCTTGTCCTCGGGGCTGGCGCTTCCCCGCCACGTGGGGATCTCCAGCCGCCGGGCGAGATCCCCCGCGGCGCCGGGGGTATCGCCGGAGAGCAGCTCCACTTCCAGCCCCAGCGCCTTCAGCGCCGCGACGGTGTCGGCGGCGTCCTCGCGCACCCGGTCCTGAAGGGCGAACCAGGCCCGCGGCTCGCCCTCCTCGGAGAGCAGCAGCCACTGGCCGTCACCGGGCGCCTCCAGGGCATGCTCCGACGCGGCGAAGTCAGGCTTGCCGAGCCGCCAACGGCGTCCCTCTAGAATGCCCTCCAGGCCCTGGCCGGTGCGGCTGGCCACCTCGGAGGCGCGCAC
The DNA here is from genome assembly GCA_003560175.1 of Halomonas sp. GTDB lineage: Bacteria > Pseudomonadota > Gammaproteobacteria > Pseudomonadales > Halomonadaceae > Halomonas. The sequence goes on from PWIZ01000187.1 coordinate 891, forward strand.
CGTGGCCAGACGGTAGGGATGGAAGGCTCGGGCGATGGGGTGTTCGGAGCGTGCCTCAAGGGCGGCGGCCAGGGTGCGGGCGCGCTCTGCGTCGAGATCGCCCAGGGGGCGCGTCTCGACCAGGGTCATCTGGCCACTGGTTAGGGTGCCGGTCTTGTCGAGGATGACGCGATCGAGTTGGGAGAGCGACTCGATGGCATCGGCGCGGGTCACCAGCACACCGCGGCGGTGCAGCTGGCCGTGGCCGGCGGTGAGCGCCGTCGGGGTGGCCAGGGCCAAGGCACAGGGACAGGTGACCACCAGCACGGAGAGCATGATCCAGGGCATCCGCGCCGGATCGATGAACCACCAGACGATCGTTACCACCACGGTGACCAGCAGCAGACGCAGCACGAAGAGATGCGCCATGCGTGCCGCCATCTGGGCCAGGCGAGGACGGCTGGCGAAGGCACGGTCGGTAAGGTCGACGATGCCGGCGACTCGAGCGTCGCGCCCGGCGTGGGTCACCCGCACGACCAGGGGACTCTCGATGTTCTGGCTGCCGCCGGTGACGGTCTCGCCGAGGCGTCGGGTGACCGGCAGGTACTCGCCGGTAAGCATGGATTCGTCGAGGCTCGACTCGCCGTCCTCGATCACGCCGTCGGCGGGCACGCCATGGCCGGGCTTCACCAGCACTCGGTCCCCGGCGGCCAGTTCGCTGGCCGGCAGGATGCGCTCCTCGCCCTCCTCGGTGAGGCGAATCGCCGAGAGGGGCAGGGCGCCGGCCATGGCGTTGCCACTGTGGCCGCTGCGTCGCCGGGCACGCGACTCGACGTAGCGCCCGAACAGGAGAAAGAAGGTGAACATCGCCGCCGAGTCGAAGTAGATCTCCCCCTTGCCGGTGATCACCGCATAGCCGCTGGCGGTATAGGCGAAGCCGATCGCCAGGGAGACCGGGACGTCCATGCCCAGCACCCGGGTGCGCAGGTCGCGCACGGCGTTGCGGAAGAAGGGCATCGCCGAGAAGAACACCACCGGGGTGGTCAGGGCGAAGGAGAGCCAGTGGAAGAGGGCGTGAAAGTCCTCGCCGATGCCCTCGGGGCCGGCCACGTAGATAGGGATGGAGAACATCATCACCTGGGCCATGCCCACCGCGGCGATGATCAGCCGGCGCACGTTCATGCGCTCCTCATGCTGCAGGCGCGCCTGGGCCTCGTCGGGCTCGTAGGGCTGGGCCTGATAGCCGATGGCGGCCATCTCGGCGAGGATGCGCGACAGCTTGACCGTTTCGGGGTCCCAGCTCACCCGCACCCGATGGTGGGTGAGGTTGACGGCGCTGGAGTCGACCCCCGCCAGGGCGTTCAAGCGGTGCTCGATCAGCCAGGCGCAGGCGGCGCAGGTGATGCCGTCCACCGCCAGGGTGGCGTGCACCCGATCGCTGTCGGCCTCGGGGTGGACGAACTGGCGCTGCAGGCCCGGGTCGTCGAACACTGCCCAGGTCTCGGCACGCACGGATTCCCGTTCGTCGGGGCGTTCCGGCAGTTCGGTGCGGAAACGATAGTAGCTCTCCAGGCCACCGTCGACGATGGCGTGGGCCACCGCTTCACAGCCGGGGCAGCAGAGCGGCTGGCGGGTGTCGCCCATGGTGATCGACCAGGGAGCGCCCCGGGGAACTCGGCTGCCGCAGTGGAAGCATTCCGCCGAGCCGTCGGCAACGGCCTCACTCATGGGCTCAGGGTTTCCTCCCCGCTCAGGCATGTCAGGAGTCGTTGGCGGGCGCCGCGCGACCCGGGGTCAGGTGCACGGCATCCTCATCCGGGAAGCGGCCCTCACCCACCAACCGCCACTCGGGTTCACCGACCTGGGGCTGCAGTTGCAGATACCAGCGATAGCGCAGGTTGTCCGGTGCCTGGCCCAGGTAACGGCCGTCTCGAACGTGCTCGAGGGTAATCTCGATATCGCGATCATCCCGGGTGGGGAAGATCAGCTCGAAATCGAGTTTCTCGGGGTAGTGGTCGCCCTCCAGGTCCAGCACCACGTCGCTGGTCAGCGGGTCGATACGCACGCTTGCTGCGATCCCCAGCTCGGCGGCGCGCTCCTGCTTGGCCAGCACCATGTTGATGGCCCGACCGTGCTCATAGTAGTCCTCCTGGACCATGCCGTCGGCGCTTCGGACCGCCATCAC
>PWIZ01000120.1 GCA_003560175.1 Halomonas sp.
GACCTCCTATGTCGCTAAGTCCATTTGTTGCCTTGTGGCGTCACTCTATTGGCTTAGGTTATCACCGACGCGAACAGGCTCACAGTGATCTGGACCCTATCCATTAGACTACCCAACCAGCTCCCCAGGGGTCGGTCGGGGGAGATGACCCTCTCCTACCGATTGGTTTCTGTTGCGCGGAGTCGAAAAAAGCCGGGCCCCTGAACGGGGCCCGGCTTCTTCGATAGTGGTGCAGGCGACTCTGAGCGATGGACTTAAGATCGCGAAGTGGGAGCGCAGCAAGCTGCGCTCCCACTGGCCAGGCGTCGTTATTCGGCGCTTAGCCGCAGGGCGACAAACATCGAGCGGCCGTCGCGGAAGAGGCGTACCGGCACGGCGCGGTCGGAGGGCAGCTCGCCGACCATCTCGACCAGCTGGTCGGAATCGTTGACGGCCTGATGGTCGATGCTGACCAGGATGTCGCCGGGGCGAATGCCGGCGGCGGCGGCGGCGCCGCTGGGGTCGACCTCGCGCACCCGCACGCCGCCCTCGATGCCGATCTGCTCGCGCTCGGCGCGCTCCAGCTCACCCACCGAGATGCCCAGGCGGGCCTGGCGGCTCTCCTGGGGACGGCTGGCGGTGGCGCGCTCGGCGTCGGGCCAGTCACCCACGGTGATGGTGAGCTGACGGCGCTCGCCGTCGCGCATCAGCTCGAGCGCCACTTCGCTGCCCGGTGCGGTGCGGCCGATCAGGCGCGGCAGGGTGCTGGAGTCGTGCACGCGGCTGCCGTCCACCTCGAGGATGACATCGCCGGCCTGCAGGCCATCGCGGGCGGCCGGGCCCTCGGGGTCGAGATCGGCGATCAGCGCCCCGCTGGGGCTCTCCATGCCGAAGGATTCGGCCAGGTCCCGGGAGACCGGCTGGATCATCACCCCGAGCCAGCCGCGACGCACCTGGCCGTCGTCACGCAGCTGGTCGGCCACATCCATGGCAACGTTGATGGGAATGGCAAACGACAGCCCCATGAAGCCGCCGCTGCGGGTGAAGATCTGGGAGTTGATGCCGATCACCTCGCCGTCCAGGTTGAACAGCGGGCCGCCGGAGTTGCCCGGGTTGATGGCCACATCGGTCTGGATGAAGGGCACGTAGGCATCCCTGGGCAGGGTGCGATCGATGGCGCTGATGATGCCGGCGGTAACCGAATAATCGAAACCGAAGGGAGAGCCAATGGCGGCCACCCACTCCCCCACCCTGAGGGTGTCGGAGTCGCCCAGCTTGAGCGGCGGCAGATCCTCGGCATCCACCTTGAGCAGCGCCACGTCGGTGCGTTCGTCGCTACCCACCAGTTCGGCCTGGAGCTCGCGGCGATCGTTGAGGCGCACCAGAATCTCGTCGGCGCCGTCCACCACATGGGCGTTGGTCAGGATGTAGCCTTCATCGCTGATGATGAAGCCTGACCCCAGGGACTGGCGCTCCTCGGGCCGCCCGGGAGCCTGCCCGCCGGGGGGTGCCGGGAAGCGGTCGCCGAAGAAGTGACGGAAGATCTCGGGCAGCTCCTGGCCGCCGAAGCCCTGAAAGGGGGCCTCGCGACTCTGCACCGTACGGGTGGTGGAGATGTTGACGACGCCGGGAGCGGCCTCTTCCACCAGCACGGTGAAGTCGGGCAGCTCCTGAGCCGAGGCCGACTGCCAGGCGAGCAGGCTCACGGCCAGCAGCATCCACACGGAGAGGGGGCGAATCATGCGTTTCATGCAAGGCTCCTGCGATGGGTCGGGACGGCGGTTATCGTGCTCGGGATAGCGATGATTGTGGATATGGCGATAAAGAGGCGGACAAGGGCGTTGCAGGGCACCGGCAAGGCCGTCATCACGGCGTCTCCCAGACCAGGCTGTCGGCGACCCTCAGCAAGACACGGGGCGGCAACTCGCCCATCACCACCAGTTGGCGCGGCTTACCACCCAGGTCGCGATGGCGCACCGCGGCGTTGGAGACCCCCAGTCGATGCAGCCCGGGCGCCAGCAGTTCCGTCTCGCCGACGGGCGCCACGAAGAGGCTGAGGGTGGCGAGCCCGTCGCTATAGACCCGGTGAGTGACCTCTTCACCGTGACGGGCGCTACGGGTGTCCGCCGGCTGCGCAGTGAAGCCTTCCGGGAGCCAGTCCAACCGCCAGGGGTCCGTCGGTGCCTCACGCTGACGGTCGAGTCGTATCTCCCCCTGATGCAGACGCGGCTGCTCGAGAGTGGTCAGCTGGAAGGTCTCCAGGGGGCGGCCGGTCTCGTCGAGCAACGACTGCTTCAGGGTCAGGCCGGTAGCCTGATCCAGCCACAGACGATGGCCGAAACGAAAGCTGTCCAGGGGGGCAATGTCCAGGCGGAGGGCGCGACGGTTGGCGATGCGCTCCTCACCACCGAGCTGAAGACGATAGAGCGCGTCGGCTCGCTCGGCGATACCGGTGGGCGACGGCGGCGCCTCGCCATCCTCACCCGAGACGCCCAGGCGGCCGATGCGCCCACGGCGCTCGAACACCATGGGCGGGCCGTCGAGGTAGCTGGCGACGCCGCGCTCGATGCCATCGTGCACGTCGTGGGAGATCGTCAGGGTGCGGACGCCGTCGAGGCCAATACGCACGGCATGGGCGTTGTACTGATAACAGTGGCCGGCCCACAGGCTGCGCTCGAACCACTGCTGGGCGGTGGTTGGCGCCTCGGCCTCGGCCAGAGTACGGCAGTCGAAGTGCTCATCACCGGTCTCGGACGGAGCCGCCTGGATGCCCACGCTGATCAGCAGACCGCCCAGGCAACTCGCGGCAATGAAGCACAGGCGTGACGCGGTCATCGTCACCCCTCTATGCTCAGCGCTGGCCGAGGCTATCGGCGCCGGAGGCGCGCAGCAGCGGCAACCAGGTATCGCCACTGCGGAAAGCGGCCCCCTCGGCGTGGCGGTCCAGGTAGGACTGCAGCAGGAGCGCCTGATCTTCATCGGCGAGCAACGACTGACGCTGGCCCGGCGCCATGAACATGGGGGCAGATTCGCCACCGGCGCCGACGGTCATCAAGCCCTGGCCAC
>PWIZ01000033.1 GCA_003560175.1 Halomonas sp.
CTCGATGCCGGGTTCGCCAAGACCGAAACGCCAGTGGTCAGCTTGACCATGCTGGGTGCCAAGGGACTGATAGGCAGCTATGGTCGAGTGTATGACCGTGAGGAGATTGTAGAGCGACAATCAAGGTGAGAATCACGCGACAATCAAGATGAGAAAGCCGAGATCGTGTGTCGTCGAGGTCGTGAGGGCATAGCCCGAACGACCTCGACAACGCAAAACGGCGGGATCCCCTCAGGGAGCCCGCCGGGTGATCGCAGCCAACCCGACATAGAGTGGTCTTCTCGCCAAAGAGGATCACCCCGTGCCGGGACGACACATCACCGATCACCAAGTGAGGCTTTACATGACTTTTCGCCGTAGTGCTAGTCCCACCGCCGCCGCTGCCAAGGCCGCGTTCAGCACCTCCACCGCCTACCGCCTCGAGGACGACCCGCGGTTGCCGTCGCAAACGGCGGCGCCCCGCACACGGCGTCGACCGGATCCGCTGGCCGGTCTCTTCGACGAGGAGGTGGTTCCCCTGCTACAAGCCGCACCCGGACTGCGGTCGATCGCCGTGTTCGAGGAGTTGCGGCGCCGCCATCCCGAGCTCGACCACGGCATCCGCCGGACCCTGGAGCGCCGGGTGCGCGCCTGGCGGGCAGTGCATGGGCCTGAACAAGAGGTCATCTTTCGCCAGACCCATGAACCAGGGCACATGGGCCTGTCCGACTTCACCGACATGGCCGACCTGCAGATCACGGTGGCTGAGGGACCGTTGGATCATCGCCTGTACCACTTCCGGATGGTGTATGGCGGTTTCCAGCACGCCCATGTGGTGCTGGGCGGCGAGAGTTTCGTCGCGCTGGCGGAGGGGCTGCAGAACGCCTTGTGGGCTCTCGGCGGCGCCCCGCGCGAGCACCGCACCGACAGCCTGTCGGCGGCCTTTCGCAATCTCGAGCAGGCGGCACAGGATGACCTCACCCAGCGCTATGAGGCGCTGTGCCGGGATTACGGCATGGTGCCGACCCGCAACACCACCGGCGTGGCCCATGAGAACGGCAGCATCGAGAGTGCCCATGGCCACCTCAAGCGCGCGATCCACGATGCCTTGCTGCTGCGCGGCTCACACCACTTCGATGACCTGGCCGCCTATCGGGCCTTCATCGATGAACTGGTCAGTCGGCGCAACGCCCTCCATCAGCCCCGCATCGACGCCGAACGGGCGATGCTGCAGCCGCTGCCCCGGCAGCGTAGCCAGGACTACGAGGAGATCAGGGTGCGGGTGACGTCCTCCGGCGGCTTCACGCTGCGCAAGGTGTTCTACTCGGTGCCGTCCCGGCTGATTGGCCATCAGCTGCGGGTGCGCCTGCATGACGATCGCCTGGACGTGTTCGTCGGTGGCAGCGCACTGATGACCCTGCCCCGCGGGCGCGCCCAGCGTGGCGGCCGGCATGGCCATGTCGTCAACTACCACCACGTCATTCATGCCCTGCGGCGCAAGCCGATGGCGTTGTTGAACCTGGTCTACCGCGACCAGCTATTCCCGCGGGACGCCTATCGGCGCACCTTCGACGCCTTGCTCGCCGGAGGTGACGCCCGGCCGGCCTGCCGCTGCATGGTCGGTCTGCTGGCGTTGGCCCACGAGCGGGGCTGTGAAGCGGCACTCGCGCAACACCTGGAGGCGCTGCTCGAGGCCGGCGAGTTGCCGCACCTCGACACGCTGCGGGAGCGCTTCGGTCCTGCCCCCAGCGCGTTGCCCCACGTCGAGGTGCGACTGGGATCGTTGATAGATTATAACGCGCTGATGGATCGTCCGGCGGTGGGAGGCGTGGCATGAGGGCTTCCTCGATGACCGACGCCGCGCGGCTCACCCTGATGCTCAACGACCTGCGCCTGCCCACCATCAAGGCCGTGTGGTCGCGCTTCGCCGACCAAGCCGATCAGGAGGGCTGGCCGGCGGCGAGGCTGCTGGCCACGCTCGCCGAACACGAACTCGCCGAACGTGCCCGGCGCCGGCTCGAGCGCCACTTGACCGACGCCCGGCTGCCGCCGGGCAAGACGCTTGACAGCTTCGACTTCACGGTGGTGCCGATGATCTCCCAGGCCCAGGTGATGGCGTTGACCAGCGGTGACCGCTGGCTTGATGAAGGCGCCAACCTGATCCTGTTCGGGCCTCCCGGCGGGGGCAAGAGCCATTTGGCGGCGGCCATCGGCCTGGCCCTGGTGGAGGCGGGCTACCGGGTGCTATACACCCGCACCACCGACCTGGTGCAGCGGCTCCAGGTGGCCCGTCGGGAGCTCACCCTCGAGGCCGCCATCGCCAAGCTCGACAAGTATCATCTGCTTATCCTCGATGACATCGCCTACGTCACCAAGGACCAGGCCGAGACCAGCGTCTTGTTCGAGCTGATCAGCGCACGGTATGAGCAACGCTCGCTGCTGATCACCGCCAACCAGCCGTTCGGCGAGTGGGGCAAGATCTTCCCGGATCCCGCCATGACGCTGGCGGCGGTCGACCGCCTGGTCCACCACGCCACCCTCTTCGAGCTCAACGTCGACAGCTATCGTCGCCGCACGGCGATGGACAACAAGCGCTCACGCGGGCGACCGGCGACGCGCGCGACACTCAAGACGAGTCACTCTGTGTCGCCCAGCGACACAGACGAGATTGACGCCACCTGTGCACCCAGCAAGGAAGGGTAAAAGCGAAGGGGCCGCGACACCCCGGTTCTCATCCAGATTGTCGCTGGCTTCTCATCCAGATTGACGCGCTACACAAACATAGCGTTTTCAGGATACCGGTAATCAGGCTCTCGGGATCGAGATACTCGGCGTGTAGTCCATGCGCCATGGCCTCCTGGGGGCGGCCGTCATCCAGGCAGCGGCTGGTAAGCCAGAAGTACGCATGGAGGGCGGCCTCGGGCTTTAGGGGGGCGCGCCAGGGCTCCGTGGTTAATGGTGCTTGGGGGAAAAGGGCGCAGGGTTCCGAAGTTATACTGCACGCCTGGGTCTCCGTTGCCGTCAAGCAAAATGCCGCTGGTGGTACTGATTAGTC
>PWIZ01000004.1 GCA_003560175.1 Halomonas sp.
CCGGGCGGTACAGATCCTGCAGCACCGCGCCCTGCGCCCGCTGTTCTTGATCGGTGCGCTGGTCGCTCTGGGGGACGCCTTCAACTCCACACGGCTCTCCGGCCTGCTCGGCGATGAGCTGGCGGGGCTGTTCTCGGTGCTGGCCAACATGCTGGCGGCGTTGATTAGTGTGCGTTTCATCCTGCGCTTCAAGCGGCCGATCCAGCACATCATCCGTAACCGGCCTTGGCGCGAGCGTCGCGAAAATAAAGGCAGCGCCAGCGTGGTGCAGGTGCTGGGCAGTCTGTGGCACGTGCCGGCTCTGCTGCTGGTGGGGGGCTCGCTGGCGGCGATCTTCGTTACCGGCGGCGATGTGGGCACCGCCCTGGCCCGCTCAATCATCTCCGCTTCGCTGCTGGTGCTGGCACTGGTGATCACCGGGCTCCTGCGCCGCCACGGTGAGCAGCGCAGCAAGCGCAACCAGCGGCGGCGTATCAGCCAGTATCGCCAGCGCCTGGAGCGCTTCGGCTATGTGCTGACCCATGCCGCCGCCTGGCTGGCCTTCGCCGAACTCTCGCTGCAGGTGTGGGGGGGCTCCCTGATCGGCCTCGGCCAGCAGGGGGTGGCCAGCGCGCGTATCGGACAGGCGCTGCTGGCCCTCGCATTCACCCTGCTGCTGGCCTGGCTGGCATGGATCTTCGCCGATACCGCCATCCAGCGGGCCATGACCAGTTCAGCCCGCTCTCGCGGGCGCCGTGTCAATCAGGCCCGGGCCCAGACCATTACGCCGATGATCCGCAACGTGATCTTCGCCACCATCGTGATCATCGCTACCATCGTCGGACTGGCCAACTTGGGGGTGAACGTTACGCCGCTGCTGGCCGGTGCCGGTGTGATCGGCCTGGCCATCGGTTTCGGGGCCCAGACCCTGGTACAAGACCTGATCACCGGCATCTTCATTCTCATCGAGGACTCCATGGCGGTGGATGACTTCGTTCAGATCAACGGTCATATAGGCACGGTGGAGGGCCTGACGTTGCGCACCGTTCGCCTGCGGGATCTGGATGGGGTGGTGCACATCATCACCTTCAGCCGCATCGAATCGATCCACAACATGTCGCGCCAGTTCGGCATCGCCCTGATGAAAATACGCATTCCCTTCGACATGAAGATCGACGATGCCATCACCCTGATGCAGGAGACCGCCCAGACGCTTCGCCAGGATCCGATGATGCGCCACCACATCTGGTCGCCGATCGAGATGCAGGGTATCCAGGCCTTCGAGGAGGGCTGTCCGATCCTGCGCATGCGTTTTCGCACCGCTCCCGAGATGCAGTGGGATGTGGCCCGCGCGTTCAACCTGCTGCTGCGTCAGCGCATGGAGGAGCTGGAGGTCGATCTCGGGGTGCCGCGGCTCAGCGTCAGCATGGAGGGGCGCGGTGGCGGCCGCCTGGACGGCAGCAGCGAGCGTGGCGACAACCGCGATGCCAGCGGGCGTGAGCCCGGCGAGGCCGGGATGGCCGATCCGGAAGGGGACACCAGCGCTCGGGGTGCCTCCCCGGATCCTGCTCAATGATCAACGTCGAACGTCCGGACAGTCTCTCCCTGCGAATCTCTCGGGTGCTCCAGGAGGAGACGTCCCACCAGCTCGACCTCTATCTCTTCGTGCCCGGCGAACTGGGGCTCGGTCCCAAGGTGCTTGCCGAGGAGGCGTTCTACCACGCGGCGATCCACGTCAAGCGAACCTACTACAGTGACCGCTATCGGCTGCCGATGGTGCTCAGCCGCCTGGCGGAGCGTGGCCGACTCGACGCGGACCAGTATCGCCTCGGCATGAGCCTCTATGCCTACCAGTATGTGGTGGCGTTGGAGCGTTCCAACCAGCCGCTGCTGGAGGCCGCCCGCCGTGTGCGACGGGATGAGAAGGCGGCTGCCGGCAAGGAGAAACCCACGGCAGGCAAGGATAGGGCGACGCCTGACAAGGAGAAGGAGGCCGTCGGTAGCCAAGCGAAGGGCCGCAATAAAGAGAAGGAGGAAACGTCCCTGGAGGCGCAGCTCCAGGAGCATGCCGAACTGGCCGCAGGCATTCTCAAGCGGCTGCGTCGCCAGCAGCCCGCGGAGGAGAGCCTGAACCGCTACTACGTCACCATCGACAACTACCTCTCCTGGTTCACCGAGCAGCGACTGCTGGCGCTGGTCGCCGTTCTGCCCAGGGGCGCGCGTTTCCGCGAGATCCGTGAGCGGCTGCTGGCGATCTGCGCGGAGGAGGGCGCCTACCGCGAGGCCAAGGAGTACAACTCCGAGCGGGTGACGCTGGATCCGACGCGCATGTCCAACAAGATGCGCCTGCTGCGCCGGCTGATCGAGTTTCCGGTGACCCTCAAGCAGAAGACCCAGGAGCTCGGCGGTGGCGAGCAGAAGGCGGTCAAGGCCCTGGCCACCGCGGTGGTGATGGTGTTCGTCTCGCTGGGACTGCTCAGGGTGCGCGATGCCCTCTCGGATATCACCGCGCTGTTCGTGCTGGCCATGGCGGGGATCTACGCCCTGCGTGAGGTGTTCAAGGACGACCTGCGCAATACCCTGTGGCGGCTGCTGCGACGAGGACGGCCCAAGTGGCGCCGGCAGTATCTGGATCCCACCCGCAACGTGCCGGTGGGCCACCAGCTCGAGTGGTTCGACTATGCACGCTTTCTCAAGCTGGATGAGGAGATTCAGCGGGTGCGAAAGCGCAGCGTGGCCCAGCGCGAGGAAGTGGTGCTGCACTACCGCTCGCGCTCGCGGATGTCGCCGACCCGCTTTCTCAGCGGCTACGAGCATACCCGCGAGACCCTGACGCTGGACCTCTCGCTGCTGGCGCGCCTGATGGACAAGGGCAGTCACCGGGTCTACCGGCTGGAGAAGGGTCAGGTGGTGCGGGAAGAGGTCGAGAAGCGACACCTGATCAACCTGGTGATCCGCGAGGTGCAGGGCGATCAGCCACCGACCCTGCAGCGCTGGAAGGTGGTGATGAGCCGATCGCGGATCGTCGACCTGGAGCGGGTCCATGCCGAGGGGC
>PWIZ01000230.1 GCA_003560175.1 Halomonas sp.
CCCACATCAGGGCGTAGGCGTCGGGACCCCACTCCAGTTCCACGTAGGGTGCCATGTTGCGCCCGGTACCGTGTTCCGCCTTGAGCGAGCCGCCGTACTCGACGCCAACCAGCTGGGCGACTTCATCCATCAACCCCTGGTAGCGCTCCACCTCGCCGGGCTTCTCAAACCCCTGAGGGAAGACGAAATGCAGGTTGCCCTCCAGAGCGTGGCCAAAGAGGATCGTTTCGGCATAGCCGTGGCGGTGGAAGGTGTCGGTGAGTGCCTGCACGCCTTCATCGAGCCGCTCGATGGGGAAGGCCACATCCTCGATGATCACCGTGGTGCCGACTTCGCGCACGGCGCCCACCGCCGGGAAGAGTCCCTTGCGGATCTTCCAGTAGAGCTCATAGGTCGCCGCCTCGCGCGTAAAGGCGACCGGCTCCAGGGTCCGGACCCCCTCCAGGCTCGCCTGCACCTCACCCATGCGCGCCACGAGCTCCGCCTCATCATTGCCGCGCACATCGATCAGCAGCGCCGCCGCCCCGTCGGGAAGGGTGCGCAGGGTCTCGGGCATGCCCGGCTTGTCCTGGACCGAGCGCAGCGCGGCGCGATCCATCAGCTCCACGGCCGACACCGGTGACGGCTTGAGCGCGATCGTCGCCCGGCAGGTGGTGGCCATATCGGGGAAGAAGGCCAGGGCCGCCGCCTTGCAGGGCTCGTCCACCACGCTGTCGTAGGTGATGGTGCTGAGAAAACCGAGCGTGCCCTCGGAGCCGATCATCAAGTGCTTGAGAATCTCGATGCCATCCTCGAAGTCGACCAGGCTGTTGAGGGCATAACCGGTGGTGTTCTTCAGCCGGTACTTGTGACGGATCTTCTCGGCCAGCGCTTCATTGGCGCGAGTCTCGGCCGACAGGCGCTCCAGCCCCCCGATCAACCCGGCATGGGAGCGCTGAAAGGCCTCACGGCTGACCGGGTCGGCGGTATCCAGCAGGGTGCCGTCGGCCAGGATCACGCGAAGATCACGCACCGTGCGGTAGCTGTTCTGGGCCGTGCCGCAGCACATGCCCGAGGCGTTGTTGGCGGCGATACCGCCGATCATGCAGCTGTTGATGGAGGCCGGGTCGGGGCCGATCTTGCGCCCGAAGGGCGCCAGCAGCTGGTTGGCCCGGGCACCGATGACCCCCGGCTGCAGGCGGATCGCCTGGCCGTCGTCCAGAATCTCGTAGCCACGCCAGCCTTTCCGGAGCTGGATCAATACCGAATCGGTCACCGCCTGACCGGAGAGCGAGGTGCCTGCAGCCCGGAAGGTGACCGGCACCCCCCGTGCGCGGCACTCGGCCAGCGTCAACTGCAACTCCTCCTCGCTTTCCGGACGCACCACCAGCCTGGGAATCAAGCGGTAGAAGCTGGCATCGGTGCCATAAGCCAGGGTCCGCAGAGGGTCATCGATCAGTCGCTCGACCGAAATCGTCTCGGCTAGCGCCGCTTTCAGCTCGTTCCAGACAGACGGGGTCACGGGTGTCATAGGCTTTTCTCGGTGTCGGCATCGACATGGCGCACTAGCACAACCAGTTCGCGGGGGCCGTGGACGCCATAGGCAAGTGTCTGTTCGATATCGGCGGTCTTGCTGGGACCGGAGATCAACAAGGCGTTGGTGGGCATCTCTCTCGCCCAGCCGTGACGCTCCACCACGTCGAAGAAGGTGTCCTCGATCGTCTCGGCATCCAGCACCGCAATATGAATCGATGGCACCAAGCTGATCAGTCGCGGCTCGTCGGGGGTGGGCCAGAGCCACAGGCTGCCGGTCTCGGCGACGGCGCCTCTCACCGAGGTCAATCCGGCGTCGACGCACTCGAACTGCTCCTGCTGCCAGCCCTCGATATCGCGATCCACGTCGACCAGCTCCAGGTCGGCGTCGGCCAGGGCCCGTCGCGCCTCGGCGGCCACCGGATGCTCGCGGCCCAGCGCCAGCGTGCGGATGCCCTTCCGGGTCAGCACTTGCGCCAGGGCCTCGGTCCAAGTCTCCCAGGGCGCATGGATCACTTCGCCATGCACCGAGGTGATCCAGCGCTCGAAGCGAGCCAGCCGCTCATCAAGGCCCCAGCCGCGATCGGTCACCACGGCAAAGTCGCACTCGGGGGCGGTCAGGGGCCCGTCGGCACGCTCGCGCAGGCGATTGAGAATGGTGTCGCGGGCACTCATCGGCGCTCCTCCTTATCAGGCGTGCGACCACCAGGCTTGTCGGCCTGGTGCTGCTTGACCAGCGCATGCAGCGTCCTGCCGGCCGGCTCCGGGGCGGTTCGATATTCGGTCCAGGCACCCAGCTTAGCCGGCATCAGCGCCTTGAGCCTGCCAACCACGGCGGTGCCGCTGCGCCAGGCGCCGGGGTGAGTGGCCAGCCACTGGTAGCTCTTCCAGGCCGCGGCCTCTTTGCGGGTGCGCTTGACCCCCGCGCCGGGCACGTTGCCACGCCCCTCGCCTACCGCCTCGCGGCGCAGCCGGACCAGCAGGTCGGGGATCGGGATCTTTACCGGGCATACCTCACCGCAGGCGCCGCACAGGCTGGAAGCCGTGGGCAGGTCCCGGGTCTCCTCCAGGCCCATCATGTGTGGGGAGAGAATGCTACCGATGGGGCCCGGATAGGTGGTTCCATAGGCGTGACCACCCACCCGGGTATAGACCGGGCAGTGATTCATGCAGGCGCCACAGCGGATGCAGCGCAGGGTGTCGAGCAGCTCGTCGTCCTGATAGATGCGGGAGCGGCCGCTGTCCACCAGCACCAGATGCACCTCCTTCGGCCCGTCATGTTCCCCCTCTTTGCGGGGCGAGCTGATCATATTGAAGTAGGTGGTCACATGCTGACCGGTGGCCGAGCGGGTCAGCAGCGCATAGAGAGGCGGCACATCGCGCAGGTGCTCGACCACCTTCTCGATGCCGGTCACCGCGATATGCACCGGCGGCACGGTGGTGGTCATGCGCCCGTTACCCTCGTTCTCCACCAGGCAGAGGGTGCCGGTCTCGGCCACTGCGAAGTTGACCCCGGAGATCCCTACATCGGCGGCCATGAAGCGCTCGCGCAGCTGCTGCCTCGCCGCGGCGGTCATATAGTCGACGTCGCGGGTGCGCTCGGTGCCGGTCTTCTCGTGGAGGATCTCAGAGATCTCATCGGTATTGAGATGGATCGCCGGCATGATGATATGGGAGGGCGTCTGCTCGTTGAGCTGTACCAGATACTCGCCGAGGTCCGACTCCAGCGCCTCGATGCCGGCCGCCTCGAGATGCGCATTGAGGTGCATCTCCTCGGAGACCATGGACTTGCCCTTGATCACCGACCTGGCCTCATGGGCCTGGCAGATCTCGCGAATGATCCGGCACGCCTCCTCGCCGTCCTCGGCCCAGTGCACCCGAATGCCGTTGGCCTGGCAGTTGGCCTCGAGCCGTTCGAGCAGATCGGGCAGCTTCGCCAGCGCGCGCAGACGGATGTTGGCACCCAGCTCACGCAGGGTCTCCAGGTCCCAGTCGCCGAAGCTGTCGCGGCGCTTGGTCATCAGGCCATCCATCGCCTTGCGGAAGTTGCCGCGGATCTGGGGATTCCCCAGGGCGTCGTGGGCCTGGCGGTGAAACTCGCGAGGAGTGTAGGTCTGCACGCTCATGAGGTTCTCCGCCACAGGTAGCTGGCGATATGCTCGCCGGTCAGGGCTTTCTTCTGGTGGGCAAAGCGCCCACCGATATTCATCAGGCAGCCGCAGTCGGAGGTGACGAAGCGTTCGGCACTGGCCGCCTCGATGGCCAGCGTCTTATCCTCCACCATGGCGGCGGAAATCTCCGGGTGGCGCACGGCGAAGGTACCGCCGAAGCCGCAGCACTCGGCGGCGCGCTCCTGCTCGACCAGCTCCACCTGCCCCAGCTGAGCCAGCAGTGCCGGCCCGGTCTCTGCCAGGCCCATCTCGCGACGCGCACTGCAGGAGGTGTGCATGGCTACCTTTTCGGGCTGGCCGCGATCCTCGAGCCTGAGGTGGCAGACATGCACCAGGAACTCGGTCAGCTCATAGATGCGGCCAGATATCTCGCTGGCCTTCTTTTCGAGAGGGGTGCCGGCGAAGAGCTTCGGATAGTGCGTGCGCATCATGCCGCCGCAGGAGCCGGAGGGTACGATGATTGGCCAGGACTCGGGAAAGAGGTCGAGCTGTGCCGCTGCCACCGCCCGCGCCTCCTCCTGATAGCCGGAGGTATAAGCCGGCTGACCGCAGCAGGTCTGGTCCTGGGGAAAGAGCACCTCAATGCCCTCCCGTTCCAGCAAGCGAATACCGTCCAGACCCGCATCGGGATAGAAGAGGTCGATCAGGCAGGTGCCGAAGAAGTAGACCTTCTTCGGCCTGGGTGGGTAGCACTTGACTGGCGTCATCGGCAGAATCCTCGACAGACTGAAGGGCGGCGTCGAAAAAATTGGTCAAACCAATTTACAGCGCAGAGTTGACGCACGTTATGAGGGGCGCCCTGACAGTGTCAAATCTCAGCCGGACTTTTACCCGTCTCGCAGCGCTATACTTTGGTAGTGTGGCACTCGTCTCGTTTTCAAGCCACTGAAAGACCAAGAAAAAACAAACACTGGTCGGTCGGGGAAGGACTCGAAATATTGGTATTACCAATTTTCTGACGTACCATAACAGCAGAACTTTTTTATCCGGAGTGACTTCCATGGCCTATCAACCCCTACGCCAACCCCGCCTCGCCGACGTGATCACCGAACGCCTCGAGGCAATGATCCTCGAAGGCAGCCTCAAGCCTGGGCAGCGCCTCCCCCCGGAACGGGAGTTGGCCGAACGGTTCGGCGTCTCACGCCCCTCCCTTCGCGAAGCAATCCAGAAGCTCTCCGCTCGTGGGCTGCTGACCAGCCGCCAGGGTGGCGGCACCTTCATCTCCGAGGCGATCACCAGCGGCTACAGCGACCCGATCCTTGAGATGCTTTCTCGCCACGGCGAGTTCCACCTGGACCTGCTGGAGTTCCGCGACGCCATGGAGGGCATCTCCGCCTACTATGCGGCGCTGCGTTCCACGCCTACCGACAGGGCACTCCTGATCAATCGCTTCGAGGAGCTGGACGCCTGCTTCCAGGGCAAGGACCCAACACTCGAGGCCAAGGCCGATGCCGCCTTTCACCTGGCGATCGCCGAGGCCGCCCACAATGTCCTGCTGCTGCACACCATCCGCGGCATCTTTCACCTGCTGGAGCGCAGCATCGTCGATAACCTGGCACACCTGTTTGAGAAGAAGAATTCTCGCAGCGTGCTGATGGCCCAGCACCGCGCGCTGCTGGACGCCATTCTCGAGGGGCGCGCCGAGGACGCCCGTGACCGTGCCCATGAGCATCTGGTCTACGTGGAAGAGGGTCTGCTGGAGCTGGCACGGGCCGAGACCCGTGCCCAGCGCGCCCTACGCCGGGCCCAGGCAGCACCCGCCCCGCGGCGGGAAACCGCCTCGTGAGACGCTGGCGAAACTGGCGAACCCTGCTGCTGGCTGCCCCCCTAGGGCTGGCGCTGGTGATGTGGCAGGCCGCCCTGATGGCCCGCGACCAGGCAATGCAGACGCTTCAGCAGGACGCCGAGAATGAGCTGCGGCTCTCGGCGGCGGGCCTGATGGGCCACCTCTCGCGCCACGACTACCTACCGCGGCTGCTAGCGACCCGGGAGGGAGTGCAGCGCTTCCTGTCGTCGCCCCACTCTCAGAACGCCATGCCGCTGAACCTGCTGCTGGACCGCTTCCGGGCCACCGCCAACGTCTCGGATGTCTATCTGCTCGACCGTCATGCCAATACCCTGGCTGCCAGCAACTGGCACCGTCCCAATACCTTCATCGGCCAGAACTACGCCTTTCGCAGCTACTACAGCGACGCCATCACCGGCAGCCAGGGGCGCTTCTACGGCCTGGGCGTGCAATCGCTGGAGCGCGGCTACTACTTTTCCTCCCCGGTGTGGCTGGATGACACCCAGCCCGACTCGACCCCCGACGGGGTCATGGTGGTCAAGGTGCTGCTGGACACGGTGGAGGAGAGCTGGGCCGACCAGGACGCCGAGCTACTGGTCACCGGCGAGGACGACATCATCTTCATGGCCAGCCGGGCCGAGCTGCGCATGACCTCACTGCACCCGCTCTCCGAGGCGGAACGCCAGGCATTGCTGGCGACTCGCCGCTATGCCGACGAGCCCCTGGCCCACTCCGGCATCGAGCTGCTCGAGCATCGCGGCGAGCGCAGCCGACTGGTCAACTTCCGCGACGGCCCCCTGACGGGCCCGCGCTATCTGGCGGTCTCCCGGCCCATGCCGACGCTCGACTGGGAGATGCATATCCTCAAGCCGGTCACTCCGGTACTGCAGGCCCAGTGGGTCTCGGCGCTGCTGGCCGGGGGCCTCTACGGCATCGTGCTGCTGGGCGGCGGCATCGGTTGGCAGCGTCTGCGCCTGCGTCGCGAGAGGGAGCAGTTCGCCGAGCGCGAGCGCCAGACCCTGGGCCGCGCCCGTGACGAACTGGAGCGCAACGTGGAGCATCGCACCCGGGACCTGGTCGAGACCAATCGCCGCCTCTCCGCCGAGATCGATGAGCGCAAACGCGCCGAGGAGAGCCTGCGCCAGACCCGCGACGAGCTGATCCAGGCCGCCAAGCTCGCCGTGCTCGGCCAGCTGGCCGCCGGCATCAACCACGAGCTCAATCAGCCTCTGGCGGCGATCCGTGCCTACGCCGAGAACGCCCGCACCTTCCTCGAGCGCCAGCGCCTGGAAAGCGTCGACCTCAACCTCGAGCAGATTGTCGAGCTGACCGCGCGAATGTCGGAGATCAGCGCCCAGCTGCGTCAGTTTTCCCGCAAGAGCGGCGAGACCCTTGCCGCCGTCTCCCCCATCGCCTGCTTCGACTACGCCCTGCGCCTCTTCCAGACCCGACTGAGGGAAAGCGGAGTGAACGTGATTCGCCGCTGGCCCGAAGAGGAGCCCTGGATGCGCGCCGACCTGGTGCGCCTCGAGCAAGTGCTGGTCAACCTGATCGGCAACGCCCTGCAGGCCATGACCGACGCCCCCGACGCGCGCCTGGAGGTCACCATCGCCGCTGACGGCGACGCCGTGGTACTGGGGGTGGCCGACAGCGGTCCGGGCATCCCCGATGCGCACCTCAGGCGTATCTTCGAGCCCTTCTTCACCACCAAATCCCCCGGCAAGGGGCTGGGGCTGGGCCTGTCGATCTCCTCGCGCATCATCGACGATCTGGGCGGCAGCCTGACCGCCACCAACCGCCCCGAGGGCGGTGCCCTGTTCACGATACGGCTGCCTCGCGACCCCGGCCAGCCCAGCGCCAACACCCAGCGACACCAGGAGACCCTTCCCCATGCATGACCCGGCGGCTATCCCGGTGATGATCATCGATGACGAGCCTCACCTGCGGATCACCGCCGGCCAGACCCTGGAACTGGCCGGCTATGTTCCCGAGCCCCACGCCAGCGCCGAGGAGGCCCTGGCGGCCCTGGCTCCGGACTTCCCCGGCGTGGTGGTCAGCGACATCCGCATGCCCGGCATGGACGGCATGGCCCTGCTGCGTGAGGTGCGGCTGCGTGATCCGGACCTACCGGTGATCCTGATCACCGGCCACGGCGACATTTCCACCGCCGTGGAGGCGATGCGCGAGGGCGCCTGGGACTTCCTCGAGAAACCCTTTGCCGCCGAGCGGCTGATAGAGGTGGTCCACCGCGGTGTGGTGAAGCGCCGCCTGAGCCTGGAAAACCGCGAACTCAAGGCCGAACTGGAGGCGCAGCAGTCGGCTCTCGGTCCGCGCCTGGTGGGGCGCACGCCGGCCATCCAGCGCCTGGCCTCCATGGTGCAGCGCATCAGCCAGGTGGAAGCCGACGTGCTGGTGTTTGGCGAGACCGGCGCCGGCAAGGACCTGGTGGCCCGCGCCATCCATGAGCGCAGTCGCCGCGCCGGCCGCCCCTTCGTGGCCATCAACTGCGGTGCCGTGCCGGAAAGCACCATCGAATCGGAGCTGTTCGGCCACGAGAAGGGCGCCTTCACCGGCGCTGTGGAGCGGCGCATCGGTAAATTCGAGTACGCCAACCACGGCACGGTGTTTCTCGATGAGATCGAGTCGATGCCGCTGGCACTGCAGGTCAAGCTACTGCGCGTGCTGCAGGAGCGAAGCGTGGAACGGCTCGGTTCCAACGTCCCTGTACCGCTGGATATCCGGGTCATCGCCGCCACCAAGGTGGACCTCAAGGCCGCCGCCGAGGCCGGGGTGTTCCGCGAGGACCTCTACTACCGCTTGAACGTGGTGACTCTGCCGGTCCCACCGCTGCGCGAGCGCCGCGAGGATATCCCGCTGCTCTTTCAGCACTTTGCGGTGGTGGCCGCCAACCGCAGCGGCTTGGAGTCCCCCCCCCTGGTCGCCTCCGGCATCAGCGCCCTGCTGGCCCACGACTGGCCCGGCAACGTGCGTGAGCTACGCAACCTGGCGGAGCGCTACGTCCTGCTCGGCGCCGCCTTCGACTACCGCCTGGAGGCCCTGCTCGAGGGAGCCGAAAGCGAGGCCGGCGAGCTGGCCCTACCCCAACAGGTGGAGCTATTCGAGAAGAGCCTGATCGACCAGGCCCTGGTGCGGCAGCGTGGCCGGGTCACCGAGGTGGCAGAGCAGCTCGGCCTGCCGCGCAAGACTCTCTATGACAAGCTAAGGAAGTATGGCCTGCGGGCCGAGGACTACCGCCAAAGCGCCGAACCCTGAGCCAACAGGGTCCACAGCGGCGCCAGCGGGGGCAGCCAGGGCAGCAGGTTGACCGCCGCCAGCAGCATCACTAGAGAGTTACCCGGGGAGCGCCAGTCGAAGGGCTTGAGGGCCGTGCCGAAGGAGCGCTTGATGCGTGCGCCGGTGAGATCGACGCTGTAGAGCTCGTCCAGCGTCAGGTGGATGGTGAATCCCAGTGTCACCGCCACACCGTGGGCCCAGGCCAGGGTGTCGGGCTGTGTGAACAGTCGCTGGCTGAGCGCTACGGTGATCAGGCCACACAGCGAGGCCGCCAGCAGCGAGTGCCATAGACCGCGATGAACGGTAAAGCGGGAGAAGAGTGCCCCGGCCAGATGGCGCACAGCGAGATAGATCGCCCCGCACGCCAGCAGCAGGCCGCCGGTATCGAGCCGCCCCTGCAGCGCCAGGACACCGGCCACGACCCCGGGCACCGCCAGCAGATTGAAGATCAGCCGGATGGCCTTCGAGCGGTCGGCATCGATGTCGGGCAGAATGCCGCCGAAGCTCACCAGCGCCAGCACCGGCAGGGCCTCCCAGGCCGTCCACAGGCCCGCCTGCCAGCCGCCATGGGCGACCACGGCGCCGACGGCGGCGGCCACGCCAAGATGGGTGCGAAAGTCGGCCATGCCGGGGCGAGCCCTCAATGTACTGGAGAAATACGTACTGGATAAATCGCCAGATTATCGCCCGCCGGGGCATGGTAAAACAATGCGTTAGAGAATTATTCCGATATTGCCGTCAAGTACTCGTCCTTGAGCTTGACGTAGTTGCCGGCGGTATAGGGAAAGAAGGCCCGCTCCTTATCCTTGAGCGGGCGCAGCGCCTTGGCCGGATTACCCGCATAGACATGGCCGCTCTCCAGGCGTCTGCCCGGGGTCACCACGGCGCCGGCGGCGATGATCACCTCGTCTTCCACCACCGCGCCGTCCATGACGATGGCGCCCATGCCCACCAGGATGCGGCTGCCCAGGGTGGCACCGTGAAGGATCGCCCGGTGGCCGATGGTGACGTCATCTCCAATGGTCAGCGGGAAGCCGCCGGGGCTGAAGTCGCTGGCGTGGGTGATATGCAGCACGCATCCGTCTTGGACACTGGTGCGCGCGCCGATGCGGATGCGGTGCATGTCGCCGCGCACCACCGCCATGGGCCACACCGAGCTGTCATCCCCCAGGATCACATCGCCCAACACCAGGCTAGCCGGGTCGATATAGACCCGCTTGCCCAGGGTGGGAGTCGCCCCCTTCCAGGGGCGAATCGCCGTCGTCTCACTCATGTTATTTTCCTCGTGTCGGTTCAGACCAGGCCGGCCACCAATACTACCAGCGTCAGCGGAATGGCGACCCAGCGCACCAGGCCGCGCCACAGGGCGAAGCCGCCGGGGCCGACGCCCAGCGCCCCTCGCGCCGCCGCCTCGGGCATCACCCAGGCGGCGAAAATGGCGATCAGCAGCCCCCCCAGGGGCAGGAAGATCTCTGGCGGGATGGTGCTGACCAGCTCGAAGGCATTCATGCCGAACAGCGGACGCCACTCGGCCAGGGTCGAGAAGGAGAGCACCGTGAGCAGCCCCACCAGCCACACGGCAAGCCCCACGAGCGAGGCCGCATGGCCGCGCTTGAGCCCCATTCCCTCTAGGGTCGCCACTATGGGCTCGGCCAGGTTGATCGACGAGGTCCAGGTGGCCAGCAGCAGCAGCAGGAAGAAGGCACTCAGCCACAGCGCCCCCCAGGGCAGCTGGGCGAAGGCGATGGGCAGGGTGACGAACATCAGCCCTGGCCCCTCGCCCGGGTCCATACCCTGGGCGAACACCACCGAGAAGATGGCGATACCGGCCAGCAGCGCCACCGCAACGTCCAGCACCGCCACGGCCGCGGCGGCCCTCGGCAGGCTCTGGTGGTCCGGCATGTAGGCACCGTAGGCCATCAGCGCACAGGCGCCCACCGCCAGGGTAAAGAAGGCGTGACCCATGGCGTGCATCACCACCAGCGGCGTCACCGCGGAGACATCGGGCATGAACAGCCAAGCCAGCGCCGGGCCGAAACCCTCGGTGGTGGCGGCGTAGCCGGCCAGCAGCAGCAGAAGCAGGTAGAGCAACGGCATCAACAGGTTATTGAGGCGCTCCAGCCCCTTGGAGACCCCGGCAGCCACCACCAGTATGGTCATGATCAAAAACAGGGTGTGGTTGAAGGCCATCCGGCCAGGGTCGGCCAGGAAGGCGTCGAAGCCGGCGCCGACCTCGGCGGGGGTGGCACCCACGAAGTCTCCGTTGATGGAGGCGACCAGAAACTCGATGGACCAGCCGGAAACCACCGAATAAAAGGAAAGGATGCAGAACACCGTGAAGGCACCGAACAGCCCCAACCACCGCCAGTGACGGCTGGCGCCCGACTGGGCAGCCAGATGGCCTAGCGACTGCACCGGACTTCGCCGGCCGGCCCGGCCCACCATGATCTCTGCCATCATCACCGGCAGGCCGAGCAGCAGCACGAAGCCGATGTAGAGCAGCAGGAAGGCGGCGCCGCCGTTCTCACCGGTGATGTAGGGAAAGCGCCAGATGTTGCCCAGCCCCACGGCAGCCCCGGTCACCGCCAGGATGAAGGCGCGCCGCGTGCTCCACCGCTCCAGGGTCTCGTTCATCGTCAGCCTCCTGCCGGGCCATCGCAAAAGGCGGCAAGACTAGCAGGACCTTTCCCACCGGCCAAACACGGCGCATTGAAACCCGGGCCCATTGCCCGCATCTAAGCATTATTATGCCTACGCTCCTGCCCCTGACTTCCCATTCCCTGATCTTTGAGGTGCCCATGTCCCGCAACCCGCTGCTCGAACCCCATCTGCTGCCCCCCTTCGACACAATCCGTCCCGAGCACGTGGTGCCGGCCATCGAGGAGCTGCTGGCCGAGAACCGGGCCGCCATCGAGGCGCTGGTGGCACGCGCCGAGAGCGAGGCGCCCCGCTGGGAGAGCCTGGCCTCGCCCCTGGAGTCCCACAACGACCGCCTCGCCCGGGCCTGGTCACCGGTCTCCCACCTCAACGGCACCATGAACAGCCCCGAGCTGCGCGAGGCCTATCAGGCCTGCCTGGGCAAGCTCTCCGAGTACAGCACCTGGCTGGGACAGCACG